>RZYO01000303.1 GCA_009930325.1 Spirochaetia bacterium
ATCAAATATTTACTCGATTACTATGACATGAATTATGATCAAGTGATTAGCTTTGGTGATGGTTATAATGACATTGAAATGATACGTGATGCAAGATTAGGGGTTGCGATGCTCAATGGTGTTGATGACTTAAAGATTGTCGCACGAGACATTACAACTTATGATCATGATCATGATGGTATTGCACATTACTTAATCGACTATTTCAAACTTAAAAAATAATAATGATAAAGCCTCCAAATCGGAGGCTTTGATTTTTATTCAATCAATATCATCTTATTTTGAATCTAATTTTTTCCTAATTTCTACAAGCTCTTGATGAATATCAACTAAAATATCTTCTTGTGTTTCTTGTGTTTTGACCAATCGATTGATTTTCCAATACCACATTATAAGTTCTCGAATTAACATGAGGATTAATACAATAATTATAATGGCTATAATTGGATTTGAAAATAAGACAAGTAATTCAGGCATGTGAAACCTCCGTGTGTTTGTTTTTGTCTAGTTTATCATCTGTTTTTAATAAATCCATTTCATCTTTGATATAATTCAATCTAATTATCAAGGTCATGCCTAAATTCTAAAAAGTATATAAATCTTGGAGTGTTCTTAGAAAATATTTTTCTGGATTTTGAATGTTAAATCCATTCTTAGATATAAGTCCAATTTTATAACATTCTAATTTCGATAAGTCAATTTGGTATTTTAGTTTGTTTAATACATCATCTTTGATTGATTTATCGGTATATTTGACTTCATAGATGATATATCCCTGTTTATCTTTACTTACTAAGTCAAATTCTCCATTTGTTTTTTCAAGTGGATTGTCAAACCAAACCTTACCTAAATCTAGTAATACAGGTTTGATAAGACCCTGCTTATTTTGAATAATTAAGTACTCTTTAGCAATCTTCTCAAATTTCTTTGGGACATACTTCGATTCAAAATCTTCTTTGATGACTTCATCATAAAAATCACTGGGTGATAATACATTTTTAGATGAAGCAAACTTGTAGATATATCGGTAATAAAAATCAATAAAATTATCCTTGATTCCGTAATATGTCTTTCTTGAATTAATGGGTTCATTCATTGGGATTTGCTTATGAATTAAATCCATTTTAATGAGGTCATTTAACACATAAGTTAAAGCAGCGCTACTCATGGTTGTACTAAATATCGATAATATGTCGTTAAATTTAGTTTTTCCACCTGCGATTGCGGTAAATACCATATTTGCATTATTTAATTTTCTCAGTTCTTTGGATAACGTCATTTCAATTAAATCACCAAGTTGACTATTATTACGAATAATTAAATCGATCATATTCTCTTTAAATGATTTGTTAGAATCGATGAGACTATTATAATAAGGAACTCCACCAAAGACGCTATAGTATTTCACTTTTGTATCAAGTTCAACATTAGAATAAAACAAGCTTGCATCTTGATAGTTCATTTCACCAATAAACATCATACTTGAAATACGTCCATAAAGGGGATTATCCAATTCATTAAGTTTTGACATTATATCGATATATGATCCAAGTAGAACGAGCTTTAAAGTGGATTTGTTTTTATTTGAATCAATTACAGATTGTAGAATACTATCTAACCCTTTTTCAAGCATTGTCAAATATGGGTATTCATCAATCACTAAAATGATGTCGTTGCCCTGAGAAAAAATGAAATCAAAAATACTTTCTAATGAAGTAAATTTTAATAACTCAAGTTTAAAATGAGCAGTAATCAGTTTACCAAGAGAATCAACATTATCTTCTAATGTGGTTTCTTTAGCTTGGTAAAAAATAAATGGTTTGTTGATTTGATTTAGGGCTTCTTTAATAAGTTCACTTTTTCCAATTCTTCT
>RZYO01000304.1 GCA_009930325.1 Spirochaetia bacterium
TTCATTTTTAACACAAACAACTGAAGAAATTGAATTACCCTCTAGAGGTTTATTTTATGAAACACCAGAACTTAAAAAAGGTAAACTTCATATTAGGCCATGGATTGCAACAGATGAAAAACTAATAGACCGTTTTAATAAAGGAAATTTTTATGATGTACTTAAAAGATTAGTTCAAAATGTTGTAGAAGAAAAAATAAAAGTAGATGAACTAACATCCGGCGATTTCTTTTATCTTCTAAATATGATTAGAGCTATTAGTTATGGATCAGTATATCTAATTAAAAGATCTTGTCCATCATGTGATGCAAATATAAGTGTTCCTATTAATCTATATGATTATCCAGTTGATTTTATTGAAGATGGTAAAAAAGAACCATTTGAAACAACTCTTCCAAAAAGTGGAATAATCATTAAATATAGACTTCCAAGACTTAAAGATATTATTGAAGCTACCGAAAAAACTAGTTTTGAAGCTAAAAGATTTGGTTCAGCTATAAGCCCAGATTCATATAAATTAGTTCGTTGTGTTGAAGAAATGACTCTACCAAATAAAGATAATACTATTCTTACTCAAGCTGAAGATTTTTCAACAATGCTTCATAAAATCTGGCCTAATCTACATACAATAGATGTTCTAAAATTTAGATCCGAATTAGAAAAACATGATCATGGTAATAATACAAATATAGAAGTTAAATGTCCAGAATGTGAATACAAATTTGAACAAGCTCCTCTTCTTTCTTATGAATTTTTTCGTCCGAGCAGTGGAGGATCCGAACTTAATAGTTAATGCGTTATCTGTTTATACTAATATAACAGATTCAATCGATCAAGAAATATTTGATATTTGTTATTACGCAAAACAAGGATTCTTTGATGTTTGTTTAATGAACTTTTTTCAAAGAAGATTTTGGATAAAAGCTATAAATAAAAAGAATGAAGCAAATAGACCAAATAACATTATGAATCCGGCAGATCTCCTTTAGATTTTTCTAAAGGAGATTTTTTTCTACAAAAGAAAATTAAATTTAATGAGTTCTTTTTAACAAAGAGGAGTTGATTCTGAATTGTCTGACGTAATGATTTTAGAGTATTCTGCAATTGAAAAATTGTTAGATAAATACTTTACTAATACAAAAAATGATGCTAAAGATATAGCTGTTAAATATGAAAAACTTACAGGAGAAAAAATAAAACTTGAAGATATATCTAAAGAAGTAATTGAATTTATTCTTGAAGCTAAAGATCAATTTAATAATCTTTCTATTAAAACTAAAGAAGCTACTTATTCTATAGAAAACCTAACTAATGCAATTAAAAATATTGTGGCACAAAATAAAGATGGTTCTAATAACGCTAGTTCTAGTACTTCTTCAATTTCTGTTATACAACAGGGATTTATTAAAATGAAAGACTCTGTTATTAATGGAACAAAGAGAATGTTTGATGGTGGAATAGGACTTATCAAAGGATTCTTTGGAGATATATCTAGAAGAGCTTCTAGTATGATGGATAGTATACTAGCTCCTTTCAAAAGCCTATTAGGTGCACTTATGTTACCATTTAAGATGATAGGTAATTTATTTTCAGGAATTAAAGGCTTTTTTACTGAAGGATTAAGCAGTTTATTTGGTAGTAAAAATAGTAAAGAAGATGATAATAAAATTGTTGGTTTATCTTCTAGACCTTTAAGTGAACATTCAATAATGAAAAGAACATCGGTTGGTGTTGCTACCGCCTGGTTATGGAAAAAAATGGAAAAAAGAGACGGTGGAGGAGAAGATAGCGGTGGTGGTTTTTTAGATACAATGAAAGACTTAGCTTTACTTAGTGGTAAAGGCGGTATACTAGCCACTACTATGGGT
>RZYO01000305.1 GCA_009930325.1 Spirochaetia bacterium
AAATACTTTAAACTAATGTCATTATTTGGCATATTCTTCTGTTTACTTTGAGGATATTCAAAATATTATACACTAAAATATGAGTCTATAACAACAAAAAGCATTAATTCAGATTTCATGGCGGCTGTATTAGAAGAGTCCGCTTGGGAAGAGACTTCCAAGGAGTTTCTATGGACAGAGCAACTCCTGGAAAAGCATAAGAATAAAGTAAACTGGAAAGCTGTTTCTCAAAACAGCGACATGCTGTGGACAACTTCTATGCTTGAAAAATTTAAAGCACACATAGATTGGCACGAATTTTCTTTATATTGCAATGAACTGACTTTCACATTTGATAATGCAAATAAATTTCATGATTACTGGGACTGGCAGCAATTATCAAAATCTATAAGTACTATAGAGTTATTAGATAAATTTCTTGACTATTGGGACTGGAACGAAATTATTGATAATAGGTATTTAACAGAGTATTATAACAAAGAATTTCTGGAAAAATATATCAATTATATTCCAATGTCATCACTTCAGCAATCAATGCTTTGGAGATATTTGATAAGTGAAGAATCAGATAAAATAAAAAAAGGAATGCTTACTTGAATAAGAATCTGAGATAGTTATAATTAGAGAATTAATTGATTCATGAACCTGCTTGCAGATTTACTATTGAACAGTAAGTCTGCAAGTTTTACCATCAACACTTCCTCTTAAAGATTCCATTTTGTCATTATTGTTTTATCGTTTCAGTGATTTTTCAATTTTCTTCACTAACCTAACCCCAACTACAGATACCAGTATAATTAGGATAAGGCATATTATCCCAACTACTAATAGATATTCAAATAAAGCAATTACTGCGTCACCACTAGTTATCTGGGTTCCTTCGCCAAATTTATTCCATAGATATGCCAAGTATCCAATTCCAATTAAAGTAGTGAAACATCCCGACTTTTTAACTTTTTTCATCTTTTATAATTATAAGTAAAATAAGTCCTAAAGCATAGCCCTATCATACAGTTCAGACATCTAAAATATATAATCGATATGCTAAATAAATGCACAGCAATGAGCAATAACTATTTAATTGAAAAACTTTTTATCTATTGCTTAAATTTGGCATACAATCCACATAACTTTAACTCAAAAATCAAAATAAAAAAAACTAAAATGAAAGAATTTGAGATTGATTTCCAGAATTGTACTTTATCAGAATTAGAAAAAATAATTCTCGATTGCCCATCTGAAATAGATGAAAGAATCCATTTTACAGCAAATGAACGTCGTCACAGAATGAACCAAGACTTTACATTTGATAATAATTTTATTGAGCACTTTAGTTCTGTAAATGACAGACTAACCAATTTGATGAGTGAGCTATACGACAAAATGGTGTCAATTAAAATGATATTTTATGACTTAATTAACAAAAAACAAATTATGATAGATGAGTTCTACTTAGAAGGGTTCATTGACTATGAAGATTCTGAGACCGAAGATGTTGAAATGCCAGAATGGCTTATCAATATGAAAAATTCAGGAAACTGGTCATTATTAATGTTAGACCATGAAACAGTAGATACTAGATTAAAAGAAGAGTTATTAATGAGCAAATATAACTGAGACATAGAGATTTTTGATCTTCCAATTATTAAAGAACATAATATATGGGTGTGTTATATGATGCATTCCCTTTTTGATGATGGGTATCATTCATTATCTGATTTAATGAAGATGAAACCAGAATGCTTTTATATATTCGTCAAATCAAACTTCACCTTTTAGATCAATTAGGTTAAATTAAATCCAATTTTGTGTCGCGATTCATGTACTGTATTGATAATAACCCATTTCCAATTACTG
>RZYO01000306.1 GCA_009930325.1 Spirochaetia bacterium
TCCAATATTAATAAATGATGCAAGATTCTCTCCAGCTGGTGTATTAGCACCAAAATCAAAAGCAGACCTTGCTTTTATAATGCATAGCTTATCTTGGTTGTCTACAAATGGAACAGCTGCTATAGTATGTTTCCCTGGTATTCTATATAGAAGTGGAGCAGAACAGAAGATTAGAAAATACCTAATAGATAATAATTTTATTGATTGTATTATCCAATTACCAACTAATCTATTCTTTGGAACAAGTATAGCTACTTGTATAATGGTACTTAAGAAATCAAAGAAAGATAATAATACCTTATTTATTGATGCTTCTAATGAATTTTCTAAAGCTACTAATAATAATAAATTAGAAGAAGATAATATTGAAAATATTCTTAAATATTTCACAGATAGAGAAAACAAAGATTATATCTCTCAATTCGTAGATAATGAAGAAATAGCAAAACAAGATTATACCTTATCAGTATCATCCTATGTAGAGAAAGAAGATACTAGAGAAAAAGTAGATATCAAAAAACTAAACAAAGAGATAAAGAGAATAGTTGCTCATGAAACAGAACTAAGAGATTCCATTGATTCTATAGTTGATGAAATAGAAGGAGACTTCTAATGAGTAAGCTAGATGAACTAATTAATGAGTTATGTCCTGATGGTGTGGAATATAAAACAATAGAAAAAGTTTCAATCGATACTTTTTGGCTAATGCCACAAACCCCAAAATTTTCTTTAGAAGGAATACCTTATATTACATCTAAAAATTTAAAAAATGGGAATATTCTTTTTTCAAATATAAAATATATAACTCAAGATATATATTTAAATTTATCAAAAAATAGAGAAATAGTTGAGAATGATTTTATAATTGGAATGATAGGTACTATAGGTGAAAATGCTTTTGTAAAAAAAAGTGATTTAAAATTTTATGGACAAAATATGTATTTATTAAGACTCAATCAAAATGTAATAAATTTACGTTTTTTTTACCATTTTTTTAATTCACCAAATGTTAAATATTATTTTCAATCAATAAAAAACAGTTCTAGTCAAGGTTATTTAAAAGCTAAACATATTTTAAATTTAGCAATTCCCATCCCCCCTCTCCCAATCCAAGAAGAAATAGTTCGTATATTAGACACCTTCACAGAGCTAACAGCAGAGCTAACAGCAGAGCTTACAGCCCGCAAAAAACAATATGAATATTATCGTGATAAGTTATTAACTTTTGATGATAGTGTGGAATACATTAAACTCAATGATTTATGTTTAAAGACAAATAATATCAATTGGAATAATAATAAATCATCTAACTATAGGTATATAGACTTATCTTCAGTTGATAGAGAAACAAAATCAATAAGTGAAACTATAAACATAAATTATGAAGATGCTCCTAGTAGGGCAAAAAAAATAGTAAATACAAATGATGTTTTATTTGGTACTACCAGACCTTTGTTAAAACGTTATTGTTATATTACTTCTGAGTATAATAATCAAATTTGTAGTACAGGCTTTTGTGTATTAAGAGCTAATGAAAAAAAAGTTCTATCTAAATATTTATATTATCAAATTTCAACTAATGCTTTTTTTAATTATGCAGAATTAAATCAAAAAGGAGCATCTTATCCTGCCATAAGTGATTCAGTAGTTAAACAATTTAAAATCCCAGTCCCCCCTCTAGCAGAACAAGAAAGAATAGTAAAAATACTAGATAAGTTCGATACCTTAACAAATGATATTTCTAAAGGTTTACCTGCAGAAATAGAAGCAAGACAAAAACAATATGAATATTATAGAGATAAGTTACTCACCTTTAAGGAGAAAAAAGCATGAGGGGCTATAATCAAAT
>RZYO01000116.1 GCA_009930325.1 Spirochaetia bacterium
TGTAATTTTAATATATTTCCATTATATTTATCATTTAAAATTTTTTCTAATTTACTTTCTTTTATATATTGCATTCTCCCCATATATTATTGCACCTACTATATTGGAAATTTTTCAAGACAATTTGTTTTAAAATAAAATAATTCTTTTAATAAATTATCTCTATTTTCCATTATTATTTTTAACATACTAATTTCTCTTTCTATAATTTCATCAACGCATTTATTTCTTGTGTTACTAAGATTTTGTTGAAAAGGAATATTATTTTTAACTAATTTTTCTTTAATCTTTATTTTAACATAATCTTTAAGCATCTTTGCAAATGCTCTACTACCTTTGATATTATTAATTTTAGTAATATTTAATTCATTTATATTTAATACATCTACTATAATATTAGAATGTTTATACATTAATTCTTCATCTATATTTTTATTAATTAAAGAAATAAAAAATTCACTAAAAATTTTTTCAATATTAATATTTTTACTTTTAGATAAATTATCATAAGAATACTGTAATACTGATTGTTTTAATTGATCCATTTTAGATTCTTCTTTATCACTATCTATTTTTTCAATGATATCTTCACTATATTCATCCTTTTCATCTTTACCTAAATCTATTTCAAATTCTTCTTCATTATCAGATAATAAACTATCCTCATATGTTAATTGATCAAATTGAGATTCATATTCTGGATCAATTGTTTTGTCATTATCAAAACTACTAAATACTCTATTTTCATATTTATAATTTTTAAGTAAACATCTAAAAAAATAAGCAGATTTATGTGCGGTTGCAACAAATACAGAAAACATAACTTTACTTGTATCCATTTTAGGCATATATTTAATAATATTCATCCAGGCATTATTAACAGCTTCTTCAAATTCTTCTTGTATTGGTGAAATAACTTTTGCTCCAATAACTTTTCTGATACTTAATTTAACAATAGGATAAATTTGTTCTAATATTTCATTTTTTCTTATTTCACAATATTTAACAATTTTAATATTTCTATTATTATGAATCCAACTAATAAATTCATAAATTTTATATTTTTCTATTAAAGTTTTTAAAGAATATTCATCTTCTATTGTTATTTGAATTTTATTATTATTTTCATTTTTTTTAAGATATGCTTTTTTCTTTTGGAATGATATTTGTTCTTTTTCTAACTCTCTTCTTTTTTCTTGAATAATCGGTAATAGTTGTAATATTATAGCATCAATATTTTTTGCATTATAATTTCTTAACGAAAATAATTCAAAAACTATTTTTTTATTTGATAAAATTTTTTCAATTAACCAATCTTGCTCATAAAATAGCCATTTATTATAACCTTCTGTTTCATCTATAGATTCTTTTAGTAAACTATCTATTTCTTTCATGTAATCCATTAAGTTTAACACCTCAAAAATAAAATTAAATATAAGTTATAATAATTAACTTATCATTAAGATATTATGGAAAGGAACATCATGTTTACAAAAACGCAAGCCAAAGACTTTATTTTAGATAGAGAAAATCCTATCAGATTTATAGAAAATAAAGTAAAAATACTTGATCCAGCAAGTGGTTTAATAGATTTTAAATTATATAATTTTCAAAAAGGAATAATTAAAAAATTTATTACTAATCACAATTTAATAATGCTTAAATCTAGACAGGTTGGAGCATCAACTATTGCACAGGCATTATCTTTATGGTGCGCAATACATTTTGAAGATTATAAAATATTAATTATTTCTGCTGGTCAAAGAAATGCTAAAAATTTCTTAGCAAAAATAAAAAATATGTTTGATAATTTACCAGATTATTTAAAAAATGAAATGAGAACATTAGAAAGTGATGATGGAGTAAATGTAAAAGGAAAATTATCAAATAATAAATTTGAAATGCATTTTTCCAACGGTTCATGTATTACTGCTTTACCAGCTACAGATTCGGCATCAAGAGGAGAATCAATAAATTTACTTATAATAGATGAAGCTGCTTTCATAGATAGAATAGAAGAGGTATATAAAGCTATATTTCCTACTCTTTCAAAAGCTATGAATCCCAATGCTAAAAAACCTTATGGAATTTTAGTAGTAAGTACCCCAAGCGGTGTAGGAAATTTCTATTATAATATGTATAATAGTGCACTAAGTAAAAGAAATAATTTTACAGCATTAAAAGTTCATTGGAAAGAAATACCAGAATATGATGAAGAATGGTATAAATCACAATGTGAAAGTATGAATTGGGATATAAAATCTATTGCACAAGAATTAGATTTATCATTTGTTGCTTCTGGCAATACATATATACCTTCTGCTTTATTAGCAAAAATTGGCATATCAGAGCCAATTTATAAATCACCTGATGAAACTTTATGGATATGGGAAAAACCTAAAGAAAAGAAAATGTATGTTATAGGCGTAGACGTTGGTTATGGGGTAGGATCAGATGATAGTGTTATACAAGTATTAGATGCTTCTAATTTAAATCAAGTAGCTGAATACGCATGTAATACTATAATTGTTGATGAATTTGCTAAAAAAATAATAGAAATTGCTGATTATTATAATGATGCTATAGTCAATGTAGAAAGAAATGCATTAGGAAAAATATTAATTGATAAAATTTTAAAACTAACAAGAAATACTAGAATAAGATTGTTCAAAGATATTAAACCTAACAAGTTAGATAATATAATAGATGGTAATAAAATATATAGAAAAAGAAGAGAAAAAGTAAAATCTTCTGATTATGGAACTTTATTAACTGGTCAATCAAGAGATATTATATTATCTAATATGTATAATATAATTGTTGAAAAATATGTAGATAATATTACTGAACATAAAATGAGTGCATCTGAAAAATTTAATGCTTTAAAAAATGGTATAGATAATATTAAAAAAATATATGGAATTATTCGCTCTGAAAGATTACTAAATCAATTTTTAATATTTACTGTAGATAATTATAATAGAGCATCAGGTAAAGAAGATGATATTGTTTTAGGATATACACATGCTTTATGGTGCTATACAAAATCTAAAAATGAAGCATTAAAAGATGTTGTCGATGTAATAGATGCTACCTATTCAAAAGTTATTACTGAAGATGATATTATTGAAAGAAATGCTAATTTACATAAAAGATTCAATTCGTATAATACCCTAAATTTAACAGATGATGAATTTAGAGATGTTATGCAAGAAGAAATGTATGCTAAAAAAGCGGTGAATAATAAAGACAATAAAGAAGAGAAAATAAAAGTTAATAAGTGGGAATCTGTTTGGAACGGATTTTAATTAAAAAATGATTGAAAGAAATGTGAGGTAATTTTTATGAAAACTATTCAAAAATATGTATCTGTAAAAAGATTTACTCATGGTGGAAAACTATATACTATTGGAGAAGTATTTTCAACTGAAGATAAAAAGCTAAATAAAACAGATTTAACATTTTTACTTGATACTGAAAGAATTCAAAAATTTGGTACTGTAACTGTTCCTGACGTTAAAGAAGAAGTAAAAGTAGATGAACCTATTGATATTTTTGTTGAAGAAAAAGTAGAAACAATAGAAGAAAAATCTAAAATAGTACCAGAAGTTATTGAAGAAAAAGCTGAAGAAGCAGTTGTAGAAAAAGTAAAAGAAACAGTTGTAAAAAAAGAAGCACCCAAACATTCTGTTAAAAGAGGCAGAAAAAGTAAATAATAAGGGATTTGATTCTGATGGGAATGTTTTCTAATTTAAGTAAATTAGATTTAGAACTTGAAGATTTTAATGAAATAAAATCTAGAGTATTTTCAGAATTAGGATTTCCCAGAGTTAATGTAGAAGTTACTGATGAACAATTAAAAATAATGATTAAAAGAGCAGCAGATACATTAAATACCTATTCACCAAGAGCAGTTGAAGTTATAAAATATGTTTATCCTACTTTAAGTGATTATACATTTAGTGAATATGATAAAATAAATGCTGTAATTGATGTTGCTGTTGATATGAATTATTTAATAACATTAGGAATACCATTAACAGTTTTAATGAGAAATCCTATTGCTATGTATGCAGCTAGGCAACCTAATGTAATGGCAGATTTTATTTCTGAATTAGCTAGTTATGATTATGTATCTAGAATGTTTGGATTAAGAGCATGTGCAGAATTAATACAACCAAATATAATAAGAATAAATCCTTTACCTTTGCATCCTTCACACTTTTTATTCAATATGGCAGTTAATCATACTACTAATTTAGATTCTATTGATGATTATGAATTACATTGGTTATTAAAATTCTGTAAAGCAAAATGTATGCAAGTTATTGGAACAATTAGAGGAAAATATAGTTCAACTTCTTTACCTGTCGGTGATCTTTCTGGAAATGCAGATTCTTTATATAATGATGGAAAAGAAATGGAAAGAGATTTAATGGAAGAAATTAGAAAAAGAAGAAAATTCCCCAAATGTTCTATTATGGTGGGATAATTATGAAATTAAATTTATTAGCTTTTAGATATTTATATGACGCTGAAGAAGTAGACGATTTTATTAAAAAAACAGTAAAAGTATTTAGAACATCAGAAGAATATTCTTTATGGAGACATTCAGTTGATGCTTCTTTATGTGTAGCTACAGGATATGATAAATTGAATGATGGTGCAGATATTGAAGTTCACCATTTTGGAAAAACATTATATGAAATAATAAGAGATGTTGTTTTTTATTTTATTGAAAATGAATTACCAGTTAATACATTTTATATTTTATTAATTATACAAGAATTACATATAAATGATTGTATAGATTATGTTCCATTATTACATTGTATACATAAAATGCTTCATGATAATTATAATGGAACAATAGATAAATATCCAAATTTATTAGATGGAATTCATTATGGATTTAATAAAGCTGCTATTCCAGATATTTTAAATAAATATAAAGAAAACTTAGAAGAAGTTATGAAAGGATAATTAAAATGACAAAAAATAAAAAAATGGTATTTACTCTAAAATCAGGAAAATCAATTGTACAAACTATATCTGAACAAGATTCAATTAATCTAATTGAAAAATATTTATCTTCTACAGAAAATTGTTTAATTATTCAAAAGATTAAAAATGAAAATATAATTGAAGAAGCTTATATTAATAAAGAAGAAATAGCAGCTATACAAATAGAAGAAATTTAAATTAAAGGGATGTTTTTGATTGAATAGCATAAGAATATATGATGAAGCAGTAATTTCATATTTAAAGCAAATAACTATTACTGATGGAGAAGAAACTAGAATTCCACAGGTAGCCTTTGCTATTCCTTCAAGATTAGATACTAAATTAATATTATCAGATAATAATATGCCTTTATTACCTATGTTTGTTATTACAAGAGAATCTTTAGAACCTAATGAAGCTTCTGGCATAGTAAAAACACATAGTATTAGACCATATATCTATGTTCATGATAATAAAAAAGAAAAAGTATATGGTATAGATGCTATGCCATATATTTTTAATTATAAAATAGATACTTGGAATCTTTCTCAAAATTTACATTTAGAAATGATAAATAAATTAATATGGAAATTTGAAAAATATAGAACAATATATGCAAATTTTACAATAAATAATTTTAATTTAAGAACAAATGGATATATAGAAAATTATAGTTTTTCAGATGAAACTACATACAATGAAATTTCAGAATCAAATATCAGGTTAATTAAAAGTTCATTTAATATTAAAGTTTTTGGATGGTTATTTGAAGAAGATTATGTAAAGAAAACTGTATTAAAAAATATTCAAAAAGTTGTAATAGCTGATGGATATAGTTTAACTAAAGATAAATTAGGAAATATTATATCTAAAAATGATGAAATTATTAATTTAAAAACTTCTAATTTAAAAAATAAAAAAATAAAATTAGATTATATTAAAAATATTTTATTAAATTTTATGAATGAAGGAATACCACCTGTTTATACAGAATCTAATGGAACAACTTGGACAATAAATAAATTAAGAGAAGAATATTTAAAAATTGATATAAAAATAAATTTAGAAGAATTTAAAAGAAAAAAGAAAGTTTATATAACAACTACTACTGATGAAGAAGGTAATATAATAAAAAGAGAAGAAATACAGATATGAAAATATTAAAATTAATAAAGAAATTGAAATTTTAATTTGATTTTTTGAGGTGAATATTAATGGCGACAATACATGTAAGTCCAGGTGCATATTTTGATGAGTTAGATTATAGCTTATATGCACCAAGATTAAGTAAAACGATTCCAGCTATTATTGGTATTTTTAAAAAAGGCCCAACAGAACCTACATATATTTCTACAGCAAAACAATTCATTAATTTATTCGGTACTCCAAAACTTAATGGATATTCTGCACAAGCATGTTTATCTTATTTAGAATTTGGGTCACAATTATGGGTTAAAAGATTAGTAGGAATTAATGCTAAAAAAGCAAAAACAGATATTCCTATTGGAAAAATTATTAAAAATGAAGCTATTGGAATTGCAAATGGTACAGAATATATTATCACTGGAACATTAAATCATAAACCTATTCCTGGAACTGTTAAACTTTCTTTAGGTGAATATATTGTAAATGATGATAGTAAAACAAATTTTGTAGGAAGTTCTGTAAATAGTACACCACATTTTGTTGATTATGATACTGGTGTATATATGTTTACATTTAAAAATACAAATACTCCTTCTAATGGCGATAGAGTTAGAATTAGATATAATTATTTAGAACACGAAATTAAAAATCATATTTTAGTTAAAGGAAATGGTAATACTCAAGTTTATAGTGGAACTTTACCTCATCCTTTTATTAAGCAATCTTCTGTACGCATTACAGATACAGAAGAAACTTGGACAGAATCTTCTTCAACTGTATTAAGTTCTAATAATGTTTCAAATGCAGTAGATGGTTCTATTGATTATAAATCTGGTAATTGGAGTATTTCTTTTCTATTAAAAACTGCAACAAATATTGCTATTACATCTACTACATCTGATAGAAAAACATTTACTGGAACTTTACCATTTACATTTAAAAAAGGTACATTAGTTTTAACTGATACTGATTCTACTGAAACATTTACTGATGATGGTTCTGGAGTTTTATTATCAAGTGATACTGAAGATGGCGTAGATGGAACTATTAATTATGACACAGGTGTATGGTCAGTTACATTCCAATCTGCATTAGCATCTGATAAAACAGTAAAATGTTCAACTTATTCTTATTATACTGATAAAAATATCACAGTTGATTATACATATACAACATTTAATGATCAAATTTTAGGTATTACAGAAAATGATAGAAAAGGTTGGATAGGAACTTTAAATAAAAATATTTCTGCTGGTGGAACAACCGCTTATTGGGAAACACCAACAAATGTTTCAAATGAAAATACTAATAGAATAACTGATGGAAATAATTTAACATATAAATTTATTCTTTCACATCAAAATGTTGGTAAAGTTGTAATATCTGATGGTACTTATACAATTACTAATGGTGTTTATAGTATTTCTGGTGATAATACAGCTTCAGATATTTTTATAGATAATCAAGATGGAACTTTAACTGGTATTAATGGTGGATTTGGAACAATTAATTATAATTCTGGAAAAGCTATTATTACTTTTAAAATTCAACCAACCGCCGGAAAACAAATTAAAGCAGATTATCAATATTTTACACCAAGTGATTCAAATGAAAATACAATTAAAGATTTATATAATAATGGCATTCTTTCTGGAAATATTGAAATTTGTGATAATGAAATTAATTATAATACAGGAGAATTTAAAATTTCTTTATCAAATATTCCTTCTAAAGATTCTAATTTAGTTGCAGAATACACTTGTAAATTTGATGATATTGTTGAATATGGTGATGGAACAACTAAATATTTTGATGAATTTATAACTGGTGCTCCAGTAATGAAAAATTCTGTCAATATTTCAATAAATGGAACTATTGTTATGAAAGATGATGGAAATGGTTTAATGACAGGCATAGTTGATCATGAAAATATTGGTAATGGTACAATTAATTACGATACAGGAGAAATGATTATTAATTTTTCAGAAGCACCAGAAGATGGAGATTTAATTCAATCTCATTTCCTTAGAAAATTTGGTACTATTGAAGCAAATTCTGAAGGTGAATGGGCTAATGGAATTAAAATTCAAATGTTCAAAGATAATTATCTTGGTTATGGAATGAATATTTGGAATACAGATCAATCAGTAAATGAAGTATCAGAAGAATCTTGGAATCAAATTATTTTTGATGATATAGAAAATGAAAATTATGTACAATTTAGAGTATCTTCTAGTTATGTTAATATTTTCCCTATCACTAATGAAGCAAATATTGGCCCAATTTTAGGAACAGTATATTATCTTGATGGTGGTACAGATGATATTGATAATGTAGGAATTCAAGATGCTATGATAGCTATGGATGAATTTGCTAATCCAGAAGTTATGGATATAAATATTATTTCTTGTCCAGATTTTCCTGGTAATAAAACTATTGCAAACAAATTAATTCAAATTTGTGAATTTAGATATGATTGTTTTGCATTAATTGATACTCCTTTTGGATTAACACCGCAAAAAGTTGTAGATTGGCATGATGGTGATGGTCAATGGAGTTCAGAAAATTCACTAAATTCAAGTTTTGCTGCTCTTTATTATCCTTGGGTAAAAATATATGATGTATTTAATAAGAGAAATATGTGGGTTCCACCTTCTGTTAAAATGTTATCTGTATATGCATATAGTGATAGCATTGCAGAGCCTTGGTTTGCACCAGCTGGTTTAAATAGAGGTA
>RZYO01000307.1 GCA_009930325.1 Spirochaetia bacterium
CTTATGAGTTTTTATCAATTTATTTGTTGATACTATTTTACTTTATCTATTTTTTCTATTATATTGTTAAGGATATTAAATTTAGGAGTATTTATTAATGAGTGAAGAAAAAAAAGAAGTAAAAACTCAAGATCCTCAAATGAATGAAAGATTATTAAAAACTAGAAGTATTATGCTTAGTGGTGAAATAAATAAAGAAAGTGCAGAAAAAATTATTTCACAATTATTAGTTCTTGAAGCTGATGATAGTGAAAAAGATATAAAAATATATATAAATAGTCCTGGTGGGGACGTTGATGCAGGTTATGCTATTTATGATATGGTTAGATTTATTGAGCCAAAAGTTATTATGATTGGAGCTGGGTTAGTAGCTTCTGCTGCTTCTCTTGTTTTATTAGCAGTTCCAGCTGAAAGAAGAGTAGGTTTACCTAACTCAACTTATTTAATACATCAACCTATGAGTGGAATGAAGGGTGTAGCAACTGCTATTGAAATATATTCTAAACAAATTGATAGATTAAGAGAGAAATTGGATAAAGTTATTGCAGATGCAACAAATAAAAGTATTGAACAAGTAAAGAAAGATACTGAAAGAGACCATTGGTTATTTAGTGATGAAGCTAAAGAGTATGGACTAATTAGTAGAATTGTAGAAAAAAGATCAGATTTGTAATCAAATCTGTTAACATATATCAAATGCAATCATGCAAATAATCTAATTAATAAATTAGAGGTTTGCTATGGTTGTATTTTTTTTATTAATTTTTTGTTTATTATTTTCAAGTTGTCAAGAACCACAGGTGAGTGAAAAGAAATTGGTTATTACTAATTGGAATGTTCAAAATCTTATGGATACTAATGTTGATGGGAGTGAGTATCAAGATTTTTCTCTTGAAGAATATGGTGAAGAATCATATAGAAGAAGACTTAAAAATGTTAGTGATATTATTGATGATTTAAATTCTGATATTGTTATTCTAGAAGAAATTGAGAATTCTAATGTTTTAAGAGATTTGATGGATTTGTATTTATCTAGAAAAGGTTATCAATATTATGGAGCAATAAAAGAAGAAAATAGTGCAATTGCAATTGGATTTATTTCAAAAATTGAGCCTTTAAATATTAGAGTTCATGCAGTAGAAAATTCTAGAAGTGTATTATCTTTAGATTTTAATATTAATGATGAAATATTAAGAATTATTGCTTGTCATGCAAAAAGTCAAATTGAAGGATTTGAAGAAACAGAATATTTAAGAATTAATTTAACAAAAACTTTAAAAAGGGTAATTAGTGAAAGCCAGAACATGAATGTAGTTTGTGTTGGTGATTTTAATGAAGATCCATCAATATATTGTGATATACAAACAGCACTTTATGATATCGATAGAGAAAATGCTTTTTACTTTAAAAATAATGGTTCAATATTGGTTTCTAGTTCTATATTTTGTCTCTTTGAAGATGTTTTATATGCTCCACAATTCGATTATAGTATTAATAAATCAAAAAAGGGTACTTATGTTTATAAAGATAAGTGGTATAATTTCGATCTTGCCTTATTGAATAATCAATTAGTTGACCTTTATGGCCTTGAATTTTCTGATTTTGATATATATGGTCCTCAAAAAATTAGTACTTCAAGCGGAATTCCTTATGCCTGGAATAGTAAAAGTTTAAGCGGGGTAAGTGATCACTTCCCGATTTGCTTAACATTAAAGTATTTAAATTAAATAAAAAGGGGCCGTTGCAAAAGTCTTAAATGACTAGCAGCGGTTCTTTTTTATGTAAATTATTATGTTGTAAGAAATTATTTTATTTTTTTGCAAAAAAA
>RZYO01000308.1 GCA_009930325.1 Spirochaetia bacterium
TGATAGTATGAATTGCTAGCTATACCTGAATTTTCAAACATAGAATCATGATTAGTAACGTTACTTACATCCCAACTACTCAAATCTTGATTAAAAAGGCTAGCTCCATAGAACATATAACTCATGTTAGTCACAGAAGAAGTATCCCAACTACTTATATTTTGATTAAAGAGATTAGCTCCATAGAACATATAACTCATATTAGTCACATTTGAAACATCCCAATCTGAAATACCACCTCCATAATATGCGGGTTTATTTCTAAATAAATTGTTCATATCAGTTACTTCAGATGTGTCTATTTTAGCTAAGTCATCTACACTTAACCCATTTGTAAGCAAAGCAATATTACTATTATTTGCTTTATATTTATTAATTTTACCATACAACGTTACATTATATGTTGGTACATAATTATTTATATTTATCGTGTCTCCATTGAAATTAGAACCTTCATACCATTTCACTGAAATTGGACAAGAATATGTATCATCTTTATAGTTAGGTTCTACTACTGAAGTACCTGTATAAACTACAGTATCACTACCTTCTTTACTCAATAAGGTTGAATCTATTGGACCATTAAACTTTATGGTTATACTAGCATACTTCGCATAAACAGTCATATTACTATAAATTTTTGTCACTTTATCAAAAACTTGAGTGAAGGATTGATCTTTATACCAACCAATAAAAACTTTACCGATTGGTGCATTTGGGGTAGGTTGAGAATTAACAAAAGACCCTTACAATACACTTACTGTAATCAATTCACTACTCAAAGTACCATCACCGGCATTATAAGTTACTAAATATGATGTTGTAGTACATGCTATTAATAAAATTAAACAAATTCCAAAGGTTGTAAACATAGATATATTTTTTTGCATAAAATCAATCATCCTTTTAAATATTATTTAATATAAAACAAACACTTATTACCTAATAATTGACAGAAAAGTTTTTTATGCTCATTTTTTTATTTTTTTCTAATATCAATTAATATAAATTTTATATATGAAATGTTGGTTGCTTTGATGTTAAATCTTCCATTGCGCTACCCTTGAACATCATAAAATGGGTAGTTATATAAGATGTACTCCAACTTTTTAAATATTGATTGAAGTTTTTAGCATTATAAAACATAAGATCCATATTAATTACATTATGTACACTCCAGTTACCTATATCACTATTAAAAGAAGTTGCATCATAAAACATACTTCCCATATTATTTACTCTACATACATTCCATTTACTTAAATCTTGATTAAAATTTGTAGCTTCCTGAAACATACTGTTCATATTAGTTACTTTAGATACATCCCAATCATTTATATCTTGATTAAATATTGTAGCTTTTTGAAACATACTGTTCATATTAGTTACTTTAGATACATCCCAAGTACTAATATCCCCATTAAAAGCATTTGCACCTTGGAACATAAACTGCATATTTCTTACAGAAGACGTATCCCAATTACTTAAATTTTGGTTAAAACTTATAGCACAAAAAAATAAATAAGACATATTAGTTACAGATGAAGTATCCCAACTACTTATGTCCCCATTAAAGGCACTTGAGTTACAAAACATAAGGGTCATATCATTTACAGCAGAAGTATTCCAACCACTTATATTTTGGTTAAAACTTGTAGCTCCATGAAATAAATAAGACATATTAGTTACAGATGAAGTATCCCAATTACTTAAGTCTTTATTAAAACTCGTTGCTCCACTAAACATATAAGACATATCAATTACGGAAGAAATATTCCAATCACCTATATTTTGGTTAAAACTTGTAGCTCCATAAAATAAG
>RZYO01000309.1 GCA_009930325.1 Spirochaetia bacterium
AACTATCTTCTCCCTTTTTCATTTTCTTTCTCCTTTAATTTTTATTTTGTAGCCTAATAATTTTTCAATTTCTTCAATAGTTAATTCTCTTACTCTTTCATCGATGATTTCACCATCACTATTTTCATAGTAAATTCGATTGCCTTTTTCGTCATACTCGCTTTTAGACCAACAACCATTAATATTTTCATCGTAAATCATATGACCTTTTTCATCATATTCACTTTTAGACCAATAGCCACTACTATTTTCAACATAAATCTGCTTGCCTTTTTCATCGTATTCCCATTTAATCCAATAGCCGTTATTGTTCTCTTGATAAATCGCATTGCCTTTTTCATCATAAACCGCAAAGCGTGTATCATAACATCTAACCTTATATGTTCCATTTAATTCAATACCTTTTAATTTCATCACTATTCTCCTTTAATTTTTATTTCCAATTTTTATAATCTTCATATTCTTTTTTAAAATGTTGTAAAAACTCACTTACTAATGAAACTATTGTTCCTTCTTCATCTATTTTTAAATTTACAAGCCAAGCTCCAGAAGTGTTTTGAATTCTTTTTCCCTTTTCCCAATCACTCTGTAAACAAGTTGATGGAACTTCAAAATAATATACATTACGATATATAAAAAATATTCCTTTATGATGATGACCTACAAAAATTATATTTGGTTTATCACCACCACTTAAACTGTCTAAAAACTTTTGCCCAGCATAACTCAAAGCATAAGAGCTTCCATCTTGTGGATGAAATAAATCCATTCTGCAATTATGTGTTAATTCTATTCTTGCATTGTTTATTCCTAAATAAATCATATCTTTTCTCATGCTTCCTATGCGTTCACCTATGTTAGCTCCACCATTTTGTATGTGAAAATGATCGTGATTGCCTGTTATAAAATAAGTAGTTATTCCTTCTCTGTGCGGATAATTTCTTATAATATAATTTGCTTGGTCATCAAACCCAATTTTATGCAATGAATATACATGATCTGGTCTGCTTTGCTTATATCCTTCACTTATATCTCCACAATGATATATTGTTGTTATTCCTCTTTCTGCTGCTAAATCATATAATGAATGTAAATAAGTTAATTGTTCATAAACACCTCCTAAATGTGAATCACTAATAACCATAAACTTAAATTCTTTATCAATTTTAAATTTATAGTTTTTAGGTGGAACAAAACCCTTAATTTTAGCATTAGCTTCTTCTTTTAATTTTTTAATTCTTTCTTTTTCCTTTTTTTCTTCTTCTTTAGCTTTTGCTTTTAGACTTTTTAATTTCATTTTTTCTTTTTCTTCTTCTAGGTTTTTATCTTTGTGCCTATTATAATATTTCCTCCATCCTTCAGGCGATTTATAATCAAATTCTAAATTCATTTCATTTGCAATCATTTTCCACACTGGTTTGTTGTGTTTTCTATGCTTTTTTACTACTTGCTTTAACGTTTCAATCATTTTTGATATTTTCTCCAATTCTTAAACAGTTCTTTTGGTTCACCAATTGTTAACTTTTCTTCATCAATTTTTACTGTTTTAGAGCCTTGTGATTCATCTTCATATTTTATTAATTGCATTATTAACTCATCTGATAATTCCAAAGTATAATTTTTACAATATTCGTTTATCTCTTGAAGTTGTTTAATTTTCTCATCTTTGATGTTTTCCTTATCTTTTAATTCAAGTAAATATAAAAATCTAATTGTTTCTAAATCATTAATTGCCATATTTATTAAGCGTATTATTGATTCATTTGATTCATTTGATAAATCCAATTTTTCAAAATATTCATTTAATAACTCTTGAT
>RZYO01000018.1 GCA_009930325.1 Spirochaetia bacterium
TGAAGTCATAGGAGCATAAACAATTACTCCTATTGGCTATTAAATTTAGTAATATAGTTAGCAGAATTAGGTTTACTGTTGACTTTTTATAGGAGAATACAATGAGTTTTTTTTATGATACAGAGATAATTGAAGGGAAAAAATCTTATTTATTAGGATATGAGAAAGAAACAAATGAAGAACACAACGTGTTAATTAAAGTATCGCCATCTTTGGGGAATAACCTATATTGCTTTAGAGTAGATGAATATGAAGTCATTCATTATGACAGCTATTTTTCACTTAACTCTTATTATACCGGTAATCCAATCTTATATCCTTTTCCTAATAGATTACAAAATTGTTTTTATCAATTCAATGGGAAACAACATTGGCATCAAAAACATGGGATTCCGATATTTCTTCATTCTTTAGTTTATGATGAGGCCTGGGAATGTGATGAACCAGAAATAACAAATGATTATGCAAGAATTAAAACATGGATTAACATAAATAAAAAACATCCAATTTATGAAGGATTTCCCTGGGAACATAAGTTAACAGTATTTTTTGAAGTAAATAAAAATGGTTTTGATATTATTTATGAAGTAGAAAATCATTCAATTGAAGAACTTCCTTTTGGAATATCTTACCATACCTTCTTCAAAAAATTATGCGGAGATAATAATTCATTTATTAGAGTTCCTGCACAACATATGATGGAGTTAAACAAAGAACTACTTCCAACAGGTAAATTATTAGATGTAGAAGGAAAATCTTTTGATTTGAGAAAACCAATCTCACCTAGTAAACTAAATCTAGATAATTGTTACACAACAATGATAAAAAATGAAAGAGTCTTTATTAATTACCCAAATATTGGATTAAAAATTTATATGGATGCTACAGAAGATTTCACCCATATGCAAGTTTTTACTCCTAAAAATAAACCATTTTTTTGTGTAGAAAGACAAACATGCTCAACTGATGCCGTAAATCTTGACAACAAAGGCTTTAAAAAAGAAGCACATCTCTTAAGAGTAAAGCCAAAAGAAAAAAAAGAAGGCACAGTAAAATTTATATTTGAATTTAATAAATTAAAAGAGGTTATATATGACTAAAATATCATTAATAGGAGCCGGAAGTGTTGTTTTTTCAAAACAACTAATGGTTGATATACTAGGATTCCCCGCTCTAGAAAACTGTGAATTCTGCCTTGAGGATATCGATACTGAAAGATTAGGCTTAATTGAAAAGGTTGCTAGAATGTTTGTAAAGCAAAGAAATAGCAAAGCAACAATAACCACAACTAACAATATTGATCAAGCAGTAAAAGATGCTGATTTTGTAATAAATCTAGTTCAAGTGGGAGGCTTCAAATCCACGTTATTAGATTTTGAAATCCCAGAAAAATATGGATTAAAACAAACTATTGCAGATACTATGAGTGTCGGAGGAATCTTTAGAGCACTAAGAACAATGCCAGTAATGGATGAAATTTGTAAAGCTATAATTAAATACGATTCAAAAGCTTTTTTATTAAATTACACAAATCCAATGGCAATGCTATCTCAATATGTTTTAAAAAAGTACAAATCAGTTAAATATGTTGGACTTTGTCATAGTGTGCAAACCACAAGTAAACAACTTGCTTTATATCTTAATGTTCCTTATGAAGAATTAGACGTAAAAGTTGCAGGGATAAATCATCAAGCTTGGTTTTTAAAACTTGAAACAAAAGGAATAAATTTATACCCAAAACTATTTGAGTTAAAAAACAAAATTGATAATGATTCTAATTATATGCCAGAACATCTTTATAATTGTCCTGCTTCAGATTCTTGGTTTAGAGAAAACTTTAAAGAAAATGCAGTTGAAACCTTTGAAGGCGATAAAATAAGATTTGAAATGTTAAAAAGACTAGGTTATTTTGTAACTGAATCTAGTGAACATAATGCTGAATATTGTCCATTTTATTTAAAAGATCCAGAATTAATTAAAAAATATAAAATACCAGTAAATGAATATATTCGACGATGCAAAATAAACATTAAAGAATTTGAATCAACAAAACAAAGTATATTAAATAATGAAGAATTGCATGTAAATATGAGTGAAGAATATGCTGGATCTATTATCAATTCAATTGTTAGTGGCGTAAATAGTCAAATCAACGGGAATGTTCTAAACACCAATTTAATCACAAACCTTCCTAATAATTGCTGTGTAGAAGTCCCCTGCTTAATTAATAAAAATGGAATTCAACCTATCTATATTGGAAAAATACCAGAACAATTGGCCTGTTATAATAGAACAAATATTAATGTTCAAAATTTAGTTGTCGAAGCAGTTCTTGAAAATAAGAAAGAACTTATATACCAAGCTATAATGCTAGACCCTCTTTGTTCCTCTATGTTGAATTTTTCACAAATGGATAAAATGACAAATGAATTATTTTTAGCTCATAAAGAGTTAATACCATATTTTAAATAAAAAAAGGAGTATATATGAAAATTGTATTAATTGGTGCGGGAAGTGCTATGTTCGGACTTGGTGCACTGGGAGATATTTTTAAAAGCAAAACTTTAGAAGGCTGTGAAATATGTTTAGTAGATATTAATCCAGTATCACTTGGAGAAGTAGCAAAAGTTTCAACAGAATATATTAATTCTAATAATTTAAATTATAGAATAACTTCTACAACAAATAGAAAAGAAGCATTAAAAAAAGCAGATTTTGTTTTAATCTCAATCGAAGTAGGAGATAGATATGAATTATGGGAAATGGATTGGAATATACCTCTTCATTTTGGAATAAAACAAGTTTATGGCGAAAATGGTGGCCCTGGAGGACTATTCCATTCTTTTAGAATAATCCCTCCAATCTTAGAAATTTGTGGTGATATTGCAAACATTTGCCCAAAAGCAATAATTATGAATTTAAGTAATCCCATGACAAATATATTAACTGCTGTAACAAGAAAATATCCACAATTAAATATTATTGGGCTATGTCATGAAGTATCTTCAATGGTTATTCATCTTCCAAAAATATTAAATATACCATTTGAAGAATTACATACAATATCAGGAGGCCTCAATCATTTTAGTTGTTTATTAGATGCAACATATGTTAAAGATGGGTCTTCTGCAATGGAAGACATAATGGAAAAAGGAATTCCTTATTTTCAGGGAACACTAGAAAGAGGTCTATTTATGGAAATAATAAAATATTTTAAAAAAATACCAATTACTACCGATAGCCATTTTAGTGAATACATACATTGGGCTCAAGAAGTAGCAGATCATTCTGGAGTAATGGATTTCTACACTAATTATAAAAAAGAATGCTTGAGTCACCAAGTTGATATGTATGGTAGATTAAAGTCAGGTACTCTTCCAGAAGAATATTGGAGAGTAGTCCCTATTATTGAAGGAATAATTAATAATGACAACCATGAAGAGCTAGCAATAAATATGGTAAATAATGGTTTAATTTCAACCTTACCAGATGATACCATTGTTGAAGTTCCCGCAATAGTAAATAAAAATGGAATACAAGGAATTAATATTGATAATGTTATGCCATTAGGATTCTCATCTCTATTAAATAATAGAGTAGGAGTACTTAGACTATGTGCTGAAGCAGTAATCCAACAATCAAGAGATTTAGCATTACAAGCTCTTCTTGTTGATACAACAAACAACAGTATTCTTCAAACAGAAAAATTACTAGATACAATGATTAATCTTCAAAAAGATTATCTTGGATATTTAAAATAGGCATTTAACAATTAACTAAACATTAAACAACTGTTTAATACAGTTGTTTAATGCGCTTATTATTATTTTCTAAAATTCTAACTAATCTAGGACGATTGTATCTTTGAGCAAGGATACAAGGGAAATTTACTAATAAAGCATATAATAACATTATCCAAATAACAAAAAAAGGACACCAAAATCCAAATATCCAAAAAGGAATAATTTGGCACCAATGAGAAAGTTCTGCCCTACCTGTTTCAATTATAAATTTATTTAAGTATTCATCATCAAAAGTTTTTATATTTTTCTTTCTAAACCCATTTTTATGAACTTTAGCACCATCAGGTAATAAATGCTTCCATTTATTTATTTTAAATACTGTTTTATATATTTGCCCATTTTTTTCCCATTTATACTCTTTAAGAATAAAAAAATTAGGATTAAACAAATTGGGATTTAAAAAATTAAAAATTAAAGTTACAATTAATTGAAGTAAAGGCCATACTATAAAAAAAGACAATATAATTACCCAATTTGGAACAAAAATAATTTGCATATGAACTCCTACAATTTTCTACCTTTCCATGTTGTAGATTTAAAAAAGTAAGTCTTAAAAAGGGAATAAAAAAATATTACAACAAATGCAACCAAATAAAAAGGAAATAATAAACTAATTACAAAAGGAAAAGAACCTATTTTTTTTGTATCCCTTCTAAGTTTTATTACAGTAATTATATATATTATTATTTCTACTACCAAAGAAAAATAATTATTTAATACAATTGAATTTCGTATTTCTATTGGCAAAGCACTTAAATAACTTACCCAAAAGAAAACCATTAAAAATAATTTCAAATCTATAGAAACAGAAGCTTGTGAAAAATTCTTTGACCACCCTTCCAATAATTGAAAAAACCCTTTTGGATACATTTTAAATTTTATTTCATCTCCACCTAATTCTAAGTCAACATTAATAGAATGACTATTATAATATTTCCCAAGATGTAAATCTTCAACAACTTTATCTTTTACTGGCTCATATCCTCCATTATCTAGAAATAGTTTTTTATCTATCATGAATACAGGGCCATAAAAACCAACATATTTCTCTTGTTTGTATATAGATAAAGAAGTTGCACAAATTTGAATTAAATTAAAAAAATAGGAAAAATATTCATAGAATTTATTTACCACATGATATGGTTGAACGGATAAAGGATTATTTGATTTCTCATATTTAGAAACTAAACTCTCTACAGCGGTAGAAGAAAATCTTACATCTGAATCAATAAATAATAATATTTCACCACTTGCAATATTTGCCCCATTTTGACAAGCCCAAGGTTTTCCTTTCCAACCATCTTTTAAATTATCAAATAATAAATACTTTACATTATGTTTTTTTATAACATTAGCTGTATTATCTTGGGAATTATCATCAACACAGATTATCTCATGAATATTATAAGTTTGCTTTTCAAGATCATTTAAAATATTGTCAATGTTATTTTCTTCGTTCCTTGCGGGAATAATAATTGAAATTTTATAATCTTTTTTTTTGCATGAATTTTTATTTAACAAAGGAAATTTACTAAAAAGAAAAAAGGATACAATGAATCCAATAATTATAGCAATGATATTAATTTCCACGTAATAACTTCCTTTTTTATAAAGAAATTTTTCTTATCAAAAAATTCCTTCTTTTTATAAAAATTTATTAGTAGTATATCATAATATAATAATTTGTTTAAAAAAACATAAAATAACAAATCAATTATTTATATAAATTATAAATGATAAATTGAATTTGGCACAAATTAAACAAATAATAATTTATAAAAAAATCTTTTATAAATATTTGTAAACAATTCATAAATTGAACAAATTTTGTCACTTAAGCAAACTACAAGACTTTCTTTAGATTTTGGAATAGAAAAAGTAATTGGAAACATATGTTTTAATATTATATCTATCTCTTTTTTAGTAAGTGAAATATCTTCTTGAGCAGCAATAACAGCTTTACTAGGATGCCTTCTTAAATGATGTTTTTTATGTTCCTCGGTTTTCTCATGGCAATCATAAAGATAATAATCATGAAGAAGTGCACCTCTAATTAATTGAAGATAATCAATATTTAATCTAAGGAGTTTTGATATGAAAACAGAAACATATGCTACATTAACACTATGTCTAAGCAAAGATGTACCAAAGTGATGTGTATATGCCCTAGTTTGTAACAATCTAGTATTTTTACATAATTGATTGAAAGTTTGAGAAAACATTTCCAAATCAATTTTACTTTGAGTTTTTAATTTCACAGGTTGATTATAAGACATAATATCCATTATTGCTACAGGAAACTATCTGAGTTCATATAAAATACATAAAAAAATCTATATATAAAGATTTATATAGTTTTTTAATTTTTATCAAAATTAACTTTTCTTATATTGCAGTTGTTTTTTATATTGCATTTTAATTTTATATTATAAATAATAAAAATGTAACTTAATTAGGAGATCACTATTTTTATGGATACAAAAATTATTAGAGATAAAATGATTGACTATTACAAAGGGGATCCAAAAAGAATACAACATTTTATCAAAGTTGAAGCTTTTGCCACTTTAATTGCTGAAAAAGAAAAAGTCTCAAAAGAAATAGGAATAATTATTTCTATTTTAGGTTATGTACATGATATTGGAATAAAAATAGCTGAAAAAGAATATGGAAGTAGTAATGGCAAACTTCAAGAAAAATGTGGAGCTGAACCTTCCAGAAATTTAGTTATTCAATCTGGATTCTCAAAAGAAATTGCTGATAGAGTAAGTTTTATTGTTGCTCATCACCACACATATGAAAATGTTGAAGGTCTCGATTATCAAATTCTTGTTGAGGCTGATATTATCGTAAATATATATGAAGACAATATTTCTAAAGACATAATTCCTTCAATTAAGAAAAATATTTTCAAAACACAAAGTGGCTTAGATTTATTAAATAAATTATATAACTAAATTAATTGCTTCTATTTTCTACTAAAAAAGAAAAACTTGCAAATTTTAAATAATGGTCTTATTATGGAAACTGAAAATATTTTTTTAGTTTCCAGGATTAAATAATGAAAGATGAAATAATCACAAATTCAATAAAATTATTTAACAGTTCAGGCTGTAAGTTTTCTATGCAAGAATTAGCAAATGAATTACAAATAAGCAAAAAAACCCTTTATAAATTCTTTTCTTCAAAAGAAGAAATATTAACTTATATAATTAATGAAAGCTTTGATGAAGTTCATCAAAAGCAACATGAAATATATAAATCTAATCTTAGCATTGAGAAAAAATTAAGAGAAATTTTAACAACAAGCTTTAATAGACAAGATTCAATTAATATGGAAAAAACTAAAGAAATTAATAAATATTATCCTGATCTTTATAAAATAATCGAAAAAAGATATAGAGAAGAATGGACTTTAGTTGAAAATCTTCTTGTTGAAGGAAAAGATAAAGGGATTTTTGAATATTGGAGTCTCTCCTATATTATAGAATTAATGAAATATGCAATGAGTTTAGTCATTTTGCATCTTAATAAATCAACAACTTATAAATCAGCGATAGCCGTTTCAATGAATAGCCTTGTTGATGGTATAAAAAAGAGGGGATAATATGATATATTTAATTTTATCACTAATTATTATTTTAATTATTGTAATTATTCAAATTACTGCAAATACTGCTTTAAAAAAAGTATGTAATCCAAAAGTTAGATCTTGGGAAGAAACAAGAGAAATTGAAAGAGCCTACAAAGAATGGAATAATTATGATGAATTAAAAAAAGAAGATTTAAATTTTACTCTTGATGATGGATATCTCATAAATGGTACATTTATAAAAGCACCTAAAGAATCTAATAAATACATAATACTAACTCATGGATTTAGATATTCACGACTTGGTGGGGTTAAATACATAGATATATTTAGAGAAAGAAATTTCAATATTTATTTATATGATTTAAGAAATCATGGAATGAATGAGCCTGGTGGAATAATTACAATGGGGGAAGAAGAACACAAGGATTTAATTCAAATTATAGATAAAATGTACCAAAAATTTGGAGACGACATTATCCTTGGACTTCATGGAGAATCTCTAGGAGCATTCTCCTCTATTATGGCCTCAAGTTATAGAGAAGACAAAATTAAATTTGTAATAGAAGATTGTGGCTACAGCTATACAAGAGATGAGCTAATTTATCAATTAAAAAGACAAATGAAAATGCCTGTAGCTTTTTATAATCTAGTATCAAAAAAAGCAAAGAGAAAATATAACCTTCATTTCGATGAAATGGATTTAAAACCACTTCTTAAAAAAACCGCTATTCCAATGCTATTCTTTCATGGTAAAAATGACACTTTCACTCCTCCTAGAATGGCAGAAGAATTATATAATGCTCATAATGGAATAAAAAAAATCTGTCTAATAGATGGAGCGGAGCATGCTCAAAGTGTAGTAACAGATTTCCAATTATATAAAGATAATGTAAATGATTTCTTTGATGAGATTGGGCTATAATACTTTTTTATATAATAAAAAATATAAAATCATTAAGTAAATAATAAATATTTTGAATTTATTATTTACTTTTTTTATATATTTAATCGTTTCTTTTTTACCCAAATTAATAAAGATGTCCATAAAAAAAAATATTTTTTACCCAAACGTGTTAAATTGACCATAAAATATACTTGCCAATTAAATACAGAATTTATAGTTTTTCCTTGAATTTATTATTTAGGGTTAATTATATGGAAAAAAAAACAAAGAAAAGAGCCTTAAGAAAAAAACTATTTAAAGTAATTCTTAGATATATTATTTTATTCTTAATCATTGGTGGCTTAGTATATTTTGTTCAATACAGAATTGAAAATACAGAAAAAATTATTTATGTAGCACCAAAACCTACTGTAAAAATTGAAAAACCCCATCTTGGAAATATAGAAAAAGAAGTGACATTCCCAACCTATATTGAAGCAAGAGATATGATTGCAGTTATACCTTTTGTGCAGGGGACTATAACAAATTATAATATTAAAGTTGGAGATTATGTATATAAAGATCAAATATTAGCACAAATTGATCCCACTCCTTTTGAACAGCAAAAACTGCAAGCTCAAGCGGCATATGATGCATACAAAAGTACTTTTGATAGAGTTGAAGCATTGTACAAAAAAAATGCAACAACCGCTCAAAACTATGATGAAATTAAAGCAAAAATGGATGCTGCAAAAGCACAACTTGAATTAGCATCAGTTCAGCTTGGATATGCTAGTGTAAAAGCTCCTGTTAATGGAACAGTTTTACTAGCTCCTCAATCAATTGGGAATGTAGCAGCTGCACCAACCCCAATTGCAGTTATTGCAAATTTAGAGTCACAAATAGTCAACATACAAGTTCCAGAAAAATATTATGATATTTTTGTTAAAAATAAAGATAAAATTGAAATCAAATTATCAAGACCCCAATCAGACGCAATAGCAACTGCAGCTCTTCTTTCAATTGATCCTTATATAAAACCAGAATCAAAAGTATTCATTGTAAAAGCAAAACTTATTGGAGATTTAACATTCTTTAGACCAGGGATGTATACGCTAGCAACAATAACCTATGAAAAAATAGAAAATGTTTATGTATTAAAGCAAGAATCAAAAAAGCTTGATGGTTCTTTATATTATTATGATGAATCAGATCAAAAAGCACATTACTTAGATAAAGCCTTTATAGAGACGACTGATGAAAATAATGAATTATTTAGGATTCCAAAAAAATATAAAGACTACAATTTTATAGTTGAAGGACAAAACACTGTTTTTGACTCTCAAAAAGTTAATGTTTCAACAAATAACTAGGAGTTAAAGCAAATTATGAAAATCTCACATTTTTCGATAAAACATCCAACAATAATTGCAATGATATTAGTTGCTTTATCTGTTTTTGCAGCATATTCATTCACTGGTATGCCTTTAGAATTTATCAGTGATATTAATAGACCATCTGCAACAATAGTAACAATATATCCTGGAGCAAGTGCTTCAGATGTAGAGTCCGATGTAACAAAAATACTAGAAGATGATTTTGTTACATTACCAAACTATAAATCAATGGATAGCGAATCTCATAATTCATATTCAATGATTACAGTAACATTTAATGACGGTGTTGATCCTTATGATCAATTACCTGAAATTAGATATCGAGTTTCTCAATTACTAGATGATTTACCAGACAATATTCAAGGGGAACCTCAAGTTTTTGTTGGTGGAGCTAATATGCTTCCAGTTATTACCTTTACTGTACAAGGTGGAGACGATATAGCTCAATTAACTAGTTATACAGAAAATGAATTAAAACCTTTAATAAATCATATTGAAGGGGTTTCAACAGTAAATGTCTTAAATGGTAAAGAACTTGAAGTAAATGTAAAATTACGACTTGATGATTTAGCTGCAAAAGGTATTAGTGTTGCAACAGTATATAAAGCTTTACAAGCTGGAAATATTAAATTACCAATTGGGGATGGAGAATATCAAGGAAGAACAATAGATGTAAGATATGAAGGCAATTACAAGACTCTTTCTGATATAAAATCCTTACCTGTTGGCATTTATAACAATGTAATAATAAGAGTTAAAGATGTAGCTGACGTTTCGCTTTCCTACCCAGAAAACGAATATTATGTTGATAGTCCAGAAGGTTCTCTTTTAGTTATCCAAATTACAAAAAGATCTGAAGGAAATGTTGTTGATATATCAAACGAACTTCACAAAATATTAGAAAGTGAGACAGCTAGAAAAGGAAATGCTGTAACTTTTGATATAATATCTGATGATAGCAAAACAACAAAAGTAGCAATACAAACAGTACTTAATTCAGGTATTTCTGGCTTATTTATGGCAGTTTTGGTTATTCTACTATTTTTAGGGGATTTAAGAGCAACCTTGATAATTGGATTATCTATACCAATTTCAATTCTTCTAACCCTCATTGAAATGAGAGTAAGTGGAATGAGTATGAATGTTCTTGCAATAGCAGGATTAGTTGTTGCATTAGGTATGATAGTTGACGGATCAATTGTTATACTTGAACAAGTATATCGATACTACAGACAAAGAAAAAGAAGCAGAGAAGAAAACATATTAATTGCAGCAGATGAAGTTGGACCATCTATTTTTGGTTCAGTAATGACAACAATTGTTGTTTATGTCCCAATATTAATGTTGAATGGATTAATTGGACAATTACTTCATGATATATCATTAGTTTTAATATTCGCACTTTCTTCTTCATTCTTAATTGCTGTTGCTATTGTAACTTTTTTAATGAACAAAATATTAAAACCAGTTCCAAGACTCCCTAGAAAAAGACTATTTAATACGATAATGAATTCCATAGAGAAAGGATATAAAGTTGCATTAAATTGGTGTATAAATACTCATAGATATGTAATCTTGTTATCTATTTTAATTTTTAGTTTTTCGCTTTATATAATTACTGCTTTAGGATTTACCTTTTTACCATCTGTAGATACTGGCGAATTTGATATATATATGAAATATCCACAAGGATATAGTCTTGAAAAAACAAGAGAAAAAACTCTTAAAGCAATGGAATTAGTATCTGCTGCAATACCTGAGGCAAAATCTATAGTAATTTATTCAGGTGATAATGGTGATTTTTCAGGTCAACACCCCGCAAATTACGCTCACATAAATGTTGTTTTAAATGATGTAAGTGAAAGAGATAGGAAAGTTCAAGAAATAATATTAGAAACTCAAAAACTTTTATCTTCTAAAGTTGTCGATTGTACAACAACAGTAACAAATGGGGGAATAGACAAACTAATTGGATATGTCTCTGGTGGTGGGGGCTATGGAATTACCCTTGTTAGTGAAGATTTGGATTTACTTTATAGTGAAGCAAAACGAATAGAAGCTGAAATACAAACAGATCCTAGTGTAGTTACCACATCCTTAAATACAGATTTTGATAGTTCAACATTAATTATTGATATGAGTCATGATTTCTTAAATAGTGTAGGTGTAAACAGCTATGAAGCAGGAATAACCTCAATAATATTATTTAATGGATTAGAAGCTGGAATATATCATGCTGATAATGGAGAACAGTACACAATTAAGTTAGAAAGTAATATGAAAGATGAACCTATTACACCAGATACTATTGCAAAAATGCATATAATATCTGCAGCTGGCAAAGAAATAAGTTTTGCCTCCCTTTCAGATATTCAAATTGAAAAAGCGGTTTCAACAATTAACCATAGTGACAGAGCAAAACAAATAACAATAAATGCAAAACTAGTAAATGAAGATACAGCCCCAATTACTTTCCACATAAATAAATATTTAAAAGAAAACCCTTTGGCAGATGGAGTTACAAGTAAACCGGGCGGGATTCTTCAACTAATAAGTGACTCATTACCTCCTATGATAAGTGCAATATTAATTGCAATTTTCTTAGTATTTACTGTAATGGTATTCCAGTTTGAAAACTTTAGACAACCTATAATTGTAATGGCTACAGTTCCTTTCTGTATTATAGGTGTTGTTCTTGGATTATTAACCTTTGGATCTACGATGAGTATCGTAAGTGTATTAGGGCTATTATCTCTTGCTGGTATTGTTGTTAACAACGGTATAATCTTAATTGACTATTTTAACCAAAAAAGAGAATTAGAAAATGACAATGAAGATAATCTTAGAAAGATAGTAATATCTGGTTCCGCTTCAAGATTAAGACCAATATTAATGACAACCCTATCAACAATGTTTGGAGTTATGCCAATGGCTGTTGCGAAAGGTATTGGTAGTGAATTATATGCCCCCTTAGGACAATCAATTGCAGGTGGACTAATTACTTCAACATTAATTTCTCTCTTTGTAATACCAATTATATATTACATAGTCGAAGTCAAAGTAATACATAAAAAAATTCAGAAAGGAATTTTAAAAGAAGATGGGAGCAGAGTAGAAATTAGAATTGAAGATCAATTAAAACAAGTTGATAAACAAGCAACAATGTCGAAACAAAAATTAAGAGAATTATTAAAAGCATCAAGAACTCAATCAAGAGTTATAAAAAATGTCTCTACATTAATAAATCAAAATAATAACCAACCTAACGACAACGAAGAGGAAAAAAAAATATGAAAAAAAATAAATCTATATTATTATCATTAATTTGTCTATTAACGATATCATTAAGTATGAGTTGTAGTAGCGCATTTACTGCAACAATTAGTGGAACTGTAAAAACAGAGCCTAGAGATAATAGTAGTGCTCAAGAACAATCAAATTTAGCTGATGCAAATGTATATATCTTTTTCAATGAAGATGAATGGACAGCTTATAAAGCTAAATGGGACAACTATAATTCAACTGAAACAAGAAGTATAATTACAACAATAGCAATGCCCACAGTAAGTAAAAATATTAGAACAACAACAACTAATCCAAATGGAGGCTTTTCTATAAAAACTATGTGGAATACAAATGCTCCATTATTTGGAAAAGATGGAGATGAGAAGAACTTTCATATAGCTGTTTATCATAAAGATTATGGAATGTTTTTCGATGAAACAAAATATTCTGTATTCTCTGACTCTTCTCAAAATATAAGCTTTATTTGTCAATATAATGAAAAACAAAAAGAAACTTACACAATAACATTTAATCTAATGGATTATTCTAACAATAATGAAGCCATTGATATTAACAGTGTAAATCCTAAAGTAGTTATAAAATACAAATTACTAACAACTAATAATATTGAATCAGGTGTTGGAGAGATAACTCAAGTTTATGAAAATATACCACCAGATGATAACGGACAACACACTTCAAATAAATATTCTTTTATTTGCGATAAATATTTATATGATAGCAGTAGTGAAAAGTATATCGACCAAAGAGTCTATCCAGTAGGTACAATATATTTTTATGATAAAGGAGCCGAAGGAGAAAAAACATTTAGAATGAGTGATGAATATGGTTCAGATTTATCACAACTTGGGACCTCTTTTACCATAACTAAAAATTCAAACAACCTACAAAAGGATATTTATGTTGATAGATTAAATAGAGATTATAGAGTTAACTTCAATATTGATTATCCTCAAGATAATGACACAAACGACTATAGTGGAACTCCCCCAACCCTTCAGAACTTCGCTCCAAAAACAACAATAAAAGTATATTACGATGGATATAATAAAGCTAACAATGATATTGAAGCACAAAATTCAATTATTGAAGCAAGTGAAGAATATAAAACATTTACATTTAGTAGTGATGAAGTTCCAGAAGATGGATATTATAGTTTTAATTTAAATAGAATGTTTACATCAACTGGAGAAGAAGTATTGCCTCAAATAACATATTTACTTGAAGATGATGAAAATGATATTGAATATGTTCAAACTAATATTGATGGTTTATTAATTAATGAAGAAAATACATTTAATAATACACTAACCCCATATTCAATTGATAATTATTCAACAACTTGTGATACATACCTAGATAGAGTGAAATTAAAATATTCAATTCAATTTAATCTTGAAGATTTTGAAGATGGTAATACAATTACTATAGAATCCCAAGACAATGCCTCAGAATCAACCTTTGATCCTAATATTAAATTATTAATTCTTCCTTATAATGGAGATATAACAGAAGTTCCATCTCTTGATTTTAGCAAAGCAATTACAAAGAATCCTGATGATAGAATTAACAACAACACATTCTCATTTGACTGGGACAAATATGATAGCGATGGAAACATACAATATCCTGCAATCAAATATTTTATTTATGACAGTTCCAATCCATTATATTGTCAAGTTTCTACTCAAGATAATGTTAATTTTGCTCATATTAAAGACATTAATTCAACAATAAATAATGTAGAAACCTTAGCCTTCAAAAAAGGAATTTTAAATGAAAATGTATCAGTTGATATGGAAAAACTTGAAGAAAATTACTCATTAAGTTTTACTTTAAACGATATTGAAGATAACAATAACGAAGTAAACTTTAATACTTTCTCACCAAAAGTTAAATTTAATATATATAAAGATAGTTATTCATCATCAAATTTAATTTCAACAAAATACTTTAAACAAACAAATTCTAATGGTAGATATTTATTTACTTGGGGAAAATATGGAGAAGATGTTGATTTAGTGGATCTTCCAAATAATGTTAATCAAGATAGAACATATCCCTTAGTTCAATATTATTTATTCAATACAGATTCTGACTCTTACCAAATGTTAAAAAATAATAGTGTTGAAAACCAAGTAGTTGTAGAAGAGATAAATAATGCTCCTTACACCTCTTTATTTAGTAATGATGAGACAAATAAAGATATTGATGTTTATATTAGAACTAAAAAAATAAAATTTAACTTAAGTTTTAATTTAATAAATATTGCAACAAATAATGAAATATCACTTTCAAATATTAATCCAATAATTAAAATCTCATACAACAATGGTGAAGAAAATGTTGTTGATACATTTAACAATATCCCATCTAATGAAATATACAAAATTGATGTAACAAGAGGCTCAAATCCATCTATAGATACAGATATCAAAGTTGAATTAATTGATAAGAGAGATGAAGTTAGATATAGATTATCAAGTAATGATCCAAATAATAATGATGAAAATTTACGATTTACTGTTGGAGAAAGTGAATCTAATAGATATAAAGAATCCTTTACACTAACAAAAGCAAATGATAATGAATTAAAACTATACATAAAAGATTATCAATATCTAAGCTCAATTGATATAGAGGGAAGATATATCGCAAACGCAAGTGAAGACGATAATGATCATACTGTTTGGTTAATACCAGAAATATCATCAACATTCAATCAAGCTGATGCAACAAAACTCTCTTCCCCAACACATACCCATTATAGGAATACTACAGATACATATAATCCTTCGAATGTTGAAAATGGATATTTCTCAACAGCTTATACCCAAAATAGGATTGCTAGTTTTGATCAATATCAAAATAATTCTAAATATTTAACTCAAAGATTTAAGATTGTTGTAAATAAAATTAAAAATGAAACAAATCCAACATTAGATATAGAGGATTACATGAGCGTAGTAACAATAAGTAATTCCTCATCTTCCTCAGAATATGTATATGTAGATAATTCATCAACATACACTACAGAATAAGGATTGATAAATGAAAATAAAAAAAATATGTTGTATTTCCATATTAGTAATGATGTGCGCAAACTCTGTTTTTGCTATAACACATAATCAATTAGCAACTCAAATGAGCTTTAATAATCCATCATTAGTAAATAGTAGGAAAGATATAGATCTTGCAAAACTCGATTTAAAGGATGCAAAAGCAACATATCAACCTACAATTGAACTTTTAACAAGTGCGACCTATATGGTTAATCCCCCAATTGGGAAAATTGTAGTCAATCCTGAAGATTATGTTAATGGAGAGAGTGGTACCTCAGGCTCACTCTCTTCACTCTCTGCTTTAGGACTTGAAGGTCCTATAACAGTTTATCAAGGCATGGAAGATACTTACTACAATTTTGACATAAAAATTACTCAACCTCTTTTTACTTGGAATAAAATAAATACTTCTGTTGAATTATATGACAAAGTAGTAACAATAAGAGAAATTCAAAGTAGTTCACAATATAAAAAACTTTTAAGCGAATTAGAAGCAAGAGAAGCTGCAATTTATTATATAAAAGAAATGAAAAAGAATTTGATTCAACAAGAAAATATGGCCAATGAATTAATTCAAATTATTTCTGAAGCTGAAAAAAATGATTTAGTATTGGATCAAGATGTATTAGAAGTAAAGATAAAAGAAAAGCAAATCGAAGTCGGTTTAAAAAAATTAGAGAAAGAAGAAAAAACACAAATTTCCAAAATAATAACATTAACAAATAATAAAAGTATCTCAACTGATGATATCGAGTATCAAGTAAATGAAAAAATAATTACAAGCCTTTTAGAAAAAAATAAAAAAGAGCTAATAAAAAAAGCAATATCAACTTCAAATGAAAACATTCAAATATTGAATATTCTAAAAGACGTAAAAGCTGATGAAACAACAATAGCAAATAATAGTATTTACTGGAAACCAGATTTAGCATTACAAGTTGAAACAAGTTATAGTGGCTCAAGATTCCCTCTTATTGAAAAAGGCTATTATACAAAAGATCAATCCGCATTAAATTTAACAATTGCAATAAAATCAACACTCTGGGATGGAGGTAAAAAGCTAAATGATATTGCAAGAAAAGAAATAAATGAAGCCAAGGCTACAGAAGATATAGAAAATACAAAAAATCAAATTCTTGAAGCAGTTAATGAGAATTTATATACAATGGAATTAGATACGACTAATATAGAATTTCAAGAATTAAATTCGCAAATTATTCAAAAAAGAATAGATAATTTAACACAAGAATACGAACAAGGCTATGTAGATAAAGCCCAAATATTAAAAGCTGAATTAGAAAAAAAAGCGAGTGATTTAGAACTATTAAAACAAAAAACTGAAAGGGCTACAGCATATTTTACTTTACGCTATTTGACCCAATAAAAATTGTTATTTTTATTATATTGTCATTTTGACAAAAAAATATAATTCATTTTAAATTATGTTGATAGTTGAAAAATTATCAACATTTTTTATTTATTAAATATCATAATAATGATACACTCACCAATAGAAAAAGGTGAAAACATGAAAAAAACAGCTGGAATTATTGGTGGTATGGGCCCCCAAGCCACAATAGATCTCTTTCAAAAAATAGTATCTAATACCGTATCAAATTCAGATAATGAACACATCCATATTTTAATTGATAATAATACAGATATCCCCGATAGAACAAAATCCATATTAGAAAATAGTGATTTACCTTTAAAATATCTTAGTGAATCTGCAAAAAGACTCGAATTAATTGGAGCAGATTTCTTAGCAATGCCTTGTAACACAGCACATTTTTTCTATGACAATTTAAAAAAAGAAGTAAATATTCCAATTATAAATATGATTGAAGAAACAGCTATAACATTAAAAAACAATAATGAAACAACTCTATTATTATTAGCAACTTCAGGAACAATAAAAACAAATATTTATCAAAAAATCTTTGACAAATATGATTTAAAAATCATAACTCCTAATATAGAATTCCAAAATGAAATAATGTCTGCGATATATGATTTTGTGAAAAAAGGTATACCTTATTCTAAGGTAAATACATTTAAAGAATATCTTAACACTATTTTGATAGAAAATAAAATTGATAATATAATACTAGGATGTACTGAATTACCAATTCTTTTTGAAGATAATAAATTAGAGTACAAAGTAATTGATCCAACTTTAGTATTGGCAAAAAAGATAATTAGTGAAGCTGGTTACAAAATTAAATCATTATAGTTGTTTTTTAAAATAAGTTAATTTGGCTCTCTGTAATTCATTTTTTATAAATTCTTTTGCTTCTAAAGTTTTTTCTGCTAAAGGATTAACATTTTCAAAGCCATGATATACATCACTAAATATTTTAATATTATTCTCAATATTAAATTTTGTTAAATTATTAAAATATTCAACAGTTTCATCATGAAATGGATCTAAAGTCCCTACATAAGAACTTGCTGGAGGCAAAGATGAATAATCTTCACATCTACTTGGAGAAGCATATATTGGAATTTCATCTAAGCCTTTTAGGTATAAATTCCAAGCAAATCTATTTTGAGGTTCATTCCAAATAGGAGCATCATTATCTATCATAGAGGCAGTTTTCATTCTGTCATCAAGCATTGGACATATTGGAAATTGATATGCTATTGCAACTTCATGTAAATCTCTTGCTAAAAGGCATAAGCTAACAGCTAAACCACCACCAGCACTCTTGCCCATAACAAAAATTTGATCATTTCTGAAACCAAGGGTTTCACTATTATCTCTCATCCAAAGCAAAGTATCGTAACAATCTTCAAGCGCTGCAGGATATGGAGAATCTAAAGACCTTCTATAATCGGGAGCAACAACAACACAATCTATAGAATTTAAAACACCTTGAATTTCTCCATGACTATTTTCTGGATAATTCAATACAAACCCACCACCATGGAGGTATAGTATTCCAGGACAATTTATATCATGTTTTTTTCGTTTATAAGTTCTAACTCTTATTTGATTATCATTTTTTTTATTATCAATAAATATCTGTTTTGATTTAAATTTTCTTAATTTTTTACCTATTTTTCGTTTACTGATTTTATTAATTCGTATATATCTTTTTTCATTAGGCTCAAGTATTGCCTTTGCAAGGCTAATCCCCATCCTATAATCTTTATCAATCATTTCTTTTTTAACTTTCATAAAATCGCCTTAATATATAAACGAATTTACTTTATATAATAATAGTTATTATAAATAATTAATAGTAATAATAATTGATTTATAGATTAGCAATTCGTTTTTGTCTAAAAATAAAATATATCATAGCTACTATTAAATATATTAAAGCAACTCCTAAAGCAATATAAAAATAAGCAAAATTACCTGTAGTTGCAGCCATTGCTGGTAAATTAGCACATAATATTAATGGAATCATTATTGGAAAAACAATAGCTGAAGCATACATATAATCGGTTGCAACACCAGAGTCCATATTCGGTTCAACAATCCTTAACAAAGCTAAACCTGTTGGAAGAGTTCCCGTAGCACATCCAAATAATACTAATGTTCTTTTAAACCAATTATCAGAAAATACTTTTCTACAATATCTAGTTAATAAGAAAATAGCTATAAAAGAACCCAAGACAATAATTAAAAATATTTCGAAAATATAACTACTTATGGCTGCTAATGAAATAGCTCCTAACGAAGCTGCAATTGTTAAATCAATACTAAAACCACTAATTCTATTACACATAGAAGTTTCTATCGAATGACCAATTCCTACTCTTTTAAAATACTTTCTAACAACAATAGCCATTAAAGATGAAAAAATAAAATTCAAACCCCACAAACTATCACCAAATTGAACACCAAAAGGCCCTAAGAATGATAATAGATAAGTAATTAAAGTTAAACCTAATAAACTTAACATATATGTAGATAATACAACAGCAACATGATAAGTAAGAGAATCAAGATTAAAATATTCAATTAAACCATCGTGTTTTCTTCTTTCAAATTCTTCCGAATCTTTTGGATTCTCTACATAGCCTTTTGCAATTCCCCAGTTAACTAAAATGACTCCACCAATTGAACCTACTAAAAATCCTGCAGCGGCTATAGCAAGTGCAACAGAAGTTGCTCCTGCAAAACCCATAGGTTCCCAACCGAGCGATATAAAATAAGCTTGACCTGGTCCTAATTCAAAACCTAGAGGAAGCAGGAATCCAAAAGCAGGAAATAAATTTGGAGAAATAGTATATATTAAAATTAAAGTAAGTAATAAACCAAAAAAGGTTTGAAATCCATACTGACTGATTGTTCCAAAAACATTTGCAAATACATTGTTACTTTTCTTATTTTGAAAATCCCCGTCTTTAGTTCTTAACATCATTGCAATAAATGAAATATTCAACATATGATAAACAAGACGTCCTAAGAAATCTTGAGTAAGACCAATACTTGGTGCAGCATAATTATAAAAGAAAAGTAATATAAAGCCTGCAATAATTGGTGCTGGAATTAAAAATTTACTAAAAACAGAAACCTTATGTCTAATAAATGCACCAATTATCAATGCAACAGAAATTACTCCTAAGTGAACCATTATTGAATATTCTAGCATTTATATGCCTCCCATTTTTGGAAATATTTTAAAGAATTTAAATCGCCTTGGAGACGAAAACTATACAATTGATTTTCATAATAAAATTCAATTGATTGTTTTACTGATAATACCATACTTTCTATTTTATCTATTTCAAATATAAATATTTTTCCATTTGATAATTTAAACTCAATTGAATTAGTAGATAAAGTACAATTATAATCTTTAGAAATCATTTCAAATGAATCTTTAACCCCTTTTCTAAAGAAGTCGCCTTTATCTGGATTAAAAGTAATTTGATTTTCTTTTATATAATCTTTTTGAAATTGGTTCCACTGGGCTAAAGAGGAATACCCAAAACTTTCATTTTTTAATGATAGATACTCTGTTAAAATATCCTCTGTATGGCAATTTGAGCATATTACTTTATTTTTCTTACCATAAATTGTTTGTGCATGATGACATTTTGGGCATATATAAAATAATCTTTGGATACCATGGGCTCCTTTTTTACAGGGATAAGGCCTCATAGTCTTTTCTTGCCATTGAGAATGATTAAAATATAAATTTTCTTTTACAATGTCTGTTAATTCAGCTAAAGAAGAATTTTCAATTTCCTCAGTAGTTAAAACTTTTTTTAATCTAATAATTAATATACCACGTCGTTTCTCATCTGCCCATCTTGGATGCAAATCATAAGCACCTTCATAGGAAAGAAAATAAACTGGAACTTTAAAAATTCTAAACATCTTTGCTGTTGCCTTATGATTAATTTCCATATTATTTCCATCCCAAGTACGGGTACCTTCTGGATATAAGCCAACAATAGATCCTTCTTTTAAAGCACTACTTATAGCTTTTATTGTTGATAAATCACTTCTGCCTTGTTGCTTTGGAATACAAGTAGCTAAATCTCCGATACAAAATTTAAGAAATTTATTTTTAAACAGATAAGCCCCAGCTACCCACCTTACATGAGGCTTCATAGCTAAGGTAGTAAAAATTGAATCAAGAGAATGTGTATGATTTCCAACAATTAAAGCAGGCCCTTCAATTTTATCTAAAAGACCATCATCTTTTTTTATTATCCTAACTCTTGGGTTAGCATAAAATATTTTATAAAGTGGTTTAGCAATATAGCTTACAAATATAGGTTTTTTCTTTGACATCAATAAAAGAATAGAGTATAAATCACAATTTAGAAACATTTTTTTTTAATTTTTACATATTTTTAATTTATTTTAAACATTTTTTAATTTTTTGTATAAAAAACTAAAGATAAAAGCCTTCTAAATTTAAAAGTCTATTTTTCATTTCAAGTCCATAGGCATATCCACCTATTTTATTTGAAGAAGCAATTACTCTATGACAAGGAATAATCAATGCAATTGGATTATTATGATTTGCCATACCAACAGCTCTATATGCTTTTGGATTATCAATCTCAATAGCGATTTCTTTATAACTTTTTGTTTGTCCATAAGCAATATTTAATAAAGCATTATAAACTTTCTTTTGAAAAACTGTACCTGTTATTAACAAAGGGATATTAAAAACTGTCCTTTTCTTCTTAAAATATTCATCTATTTGATTTGCTACATAATCACTAAATTTAGTTTTAACAGAAAGCTTATCATAATTATCTATCAAAAAAAACTCAACAACTTTTTCATCATAGTAACCAACAACAAAATTATTAAAACTATTCTCATAAAAAGCATATTTTATATTATCCAAATAAAACCTTCTTTTTCTTTTAATAAAAATAGAGTCCTATAATAAAGACTCTATTTTTAATTATCTATTAATTATAATTTTTCAATTATTTCATTTTTACTCAATCTTGATTTTGGTAAATTTGAATTATAATCATCATTTGAATGGTAACCTAAAGAAACAACTACATTTGCCTTAAATCCTTTTTCTGCTAGATTAAATTCTTTATCAAGAACACTCATATCCAACCCTTCCATTGGAACTGCATCTATCTCTAAGGCAGCCACAGAAGCTAAGAAAAACCCTAAATTTAAATAAAGCTGTTTTTGTACCCAAGAAGATAAATCATTAAATTCATTTTTATGAAAATTTACAAAAGTTTCTCTTGCTTTATGAGTTTTTTCTTTTGCTTCAGTATTTAGATATCTTTTATCATTAAATTCATTTTCACTCAAATGTTCTAAATACTGACTATCAATATCAATTTTTGAACAGAATATTATTGAGATTGAGGAATCAAGTATCTTCTTTTCATTAAAACTAAAAAAACCTTTAGAAGCTTTTGCAATTTTTTCTTTTGCATAATCACTTTCTGCAATTAGAAAGTGCCAAGGCTGAACATTTGTTGAAGAGGGAGAAAGGTTTAAAATTGATTCAATTTTCTCGATATCTTCAGCACTAATTTGTTTTCTAGAATCAAAAACTTTGGTCGAATATCTTCTATTCAAGGCTTTTAAAATATCCATATTATCTCCTTACTAATAATAAGTTATAAATACAAGCTAATACTGATATTATGATAAGTCAATGAAATTGCTTTACAAATTTTCTAAGATATTCAAAGTATATTCTATCTCTTCTTTTGTTGTAAAAACACCAGGGCTTAATCTTAAAGTACCTAAAGGATAGGTATTCATAGCCACATGTGCTAAAGGAGCACAATGAAGACCTACTCTTAATTCAATATTATTATCATTCAATTTCATTGCTATAATTGAAGGATCTTCATTTTTAAAATTAAAAGATATCGCACCAGTCCTTTTAGAAATATCTTTATCTCCATAAACTTCAATTTTATTAATTGCTAAAAGACCTTCTATTAATTGAGAAATTCTATTTTTGTAATTCTCAATTAATTTAACTGAATTCTTATTCCAATATTTTAGTGATGCATTAAAGCCTGCTATACCAACAAGGTTTTGTGTTCCTGCTTCAAGATAATCTGGCAAGATTTTTGGCATAGATAAATAAGCACTTTTTGAACCAGTACCACCTGCTATTAATGGTCGTAAATTCAATAAGAAATTACTATCATCTGAGACAAAACCGCCTATTCCCATAGGTCCTAAAAAACCTTTATGTGCAGTAAAGGCTATAGCTGTTATGCCTTCCATATCTAAATTTACGATTGGAGAACTTTGAGCACTATCAATAAACAACATTATATTGTTCTCTTTACAAAACTGTTTAGCATCATCAATTGGCTGAATTAAGCCAAAAACATTTGAAGCATGTGTTAAAATTAAGGCTTTTGTTTTAGAACACAACATTTCCTTTGCACTTGAAAATATAGTTATTCCATCCTTTTGCTCTAAAATACTATAATTTATTTTATTTAACTCTAAAGCCCTAACAACAGAATTATGTTCAAATGGGCTAATTAATACATGATCATTTTCTTTTAAAGAGCCAAATATCAATTGATTCAAAGAATGTGTAATCCCAGAAGTAAAAATAACATTCTTAAAATCTTTAGCATTATATCTTAACTTAATTAAATTTCTGCTCTCCAATTGCATCAAAGAGGCATCTAATGCACTTTGATATACTCCACGAGCGGGATTACTTGAACATTGTGTTAAGAACTGACTTATTGCATCTACAACTTCTTTTGGTTTTGGATAACTAGTTGCGGAATTATCGAGATAAATATTGTGTTTATTATACATGTTATAAAGAATAACATTATATTTAAAAAAAATCCATTGCTTTTTTTAAAATATAATGATTATAATAACCATTAGATATTTATTTATAAAATGGAGAGATGATGAAAAAAGAAAATGGTAAAATTATTTTAACTGGAGCTATTATTGGGATAGCCGCAGTTATTCTTGTTATGTTAGGCAATCCTAAAAACATGGGTTTTTGTATTGCTTGTTTTATTAGAGATATTACAGGAAGTCTTAAATTGCATAGTGCCGAAAAACTTCAATATGCTAGACCTGAAATATTTGCAATAATTTTTGGATCCTTTATTGTAGCAAAAATTAAAGGCGAATTTAAAACAACTGGTGGTTCTTCACCTATTTTAAGATTCATACTTGGCTTCTTTATTATGGTAGGTGCTTTAGTATTCTTAGGCTGTCCTCTTAGATTAGTATTAAGATTAGGTGGTGGAGATGGGAAAGCTATATTTGCATTAATTGGTTTTATTGGTGGTATATATGCTGGTTCAAAATTCTTAGGCCAAGGTTTTTCTTTAGGAAGAACATATAAAATAGAAAACTATGGAAGTTATAGTTTTATTGCAGTTTTAGTATTTTTAACAATCCTATCAGCATTTAATTTAATTGGTAAACCAGATCTTATTGCTCATGCACCATTTATCACAAGCTTCCTTTTTGCAATTGTTGTTGGAGTAATGGCTCAAAGAACACGTTTCTGTATGGTTGGTGGATATCGTGATATTTTCTTATTTAAAGATTTTAAATTATTCTTAGGTACTCTTTCATTATTTATTGTTGTTTTAATTGGAAACATTGTAACAGGCCAATTTTCTTTTTCAATTACTTTAAGTAATGCAGTTTGGTACTTCTTATCAATGGGATTAGTAGGATTTGCAGCAGCTCTTGCTGGAGGTTGTCCATTAAGACAATTAGTTCTTGCAGGTGAAGGAAACACCGATAGCATGATTACAATATTAGGAATGATTTTTGGAGCAGCAATTTCACATAACTTTGCAATAGCTTCTTCCCCTACTACAGTAAATACAAATGGAAAAATTGCAGTAATTGTTGGATTAGTACTAATTACTATAATAGCAGTTTTGATTACAAATCAAAAGAAAAATGAATTGAAAAAATTAGGTTTATAGGAGAAATTTATGGACAATAAAAATATAATAGATGCAAGAGGGCTAAGTTGCCCTGTACCAGTTGTTTTAACAAAAAAAGCAATTGAAAAAGGTCCTTCTTCTTTACAAGTAATTGTAGATAATGTTGCAGCAAAAGAAAATGTAAGCCGTTTTGCTACAGCTATGGGATATTCAATTAAACTTGAAGAAAGAGATAATGAAGAAACATTATTAATCCTTGAGAAATAATAATGAAAGATTTTGTATTAACATTTAATACTCAGTTAGATGCAATTATTGCAAAAAAATATTGTGAAAAAGAAAATATTTTTTGCAAATTAGCTCCAGTACCAAGATGTTTATCCTCTTCTTGTGGAACTTGTGCATTTGTAAAATTAGATAATATATCTTTACTTTCCTCATTAGAATTTGAAGATATATATCTATCAGATAATGGAGGTTTTAAAAATTATGAAAGAAGTTAAATTAACTTCCTTAGTAAAAACTAGTGGATGTGCTGCAAAGTTACCTCCCAAAAAACTAGAAGAGGTATTAAAAACACTTCCTAGTTATAAATCACCCAACTTGTTAGAAGATTTTACAGGAAATGAAGATGCCCTAGTCTTTGATTTAGGTAACAACAGAGTTATGGTACAAAGTGTGGATTTTTTCCCTCCAATGGTTGATGATCCATATATCTTTGGACAGATTGCAGCTGCCAATGCCATTTCTGATATTTATGCCATGGGCTGTGAACCAAGTATTGCTCTCAATTTATTATGTATTCCATCTTGTTTAGAAGATTCTGTCATGCAACAAATTCTTAAAGGTGGTGTGGATAAAGCTATTGAAGCAAATTGTATTATTGCAGGTGGACACACAATAAGTGATCCAACTCCAAAATATGGGTTGTGTGTTACAGGTTTTGGGACAAAAGACAATCTTTGGAAAAATCATGGAGCTAAAATTAATGATGTCTTAGTTCTTACAAAGAAAATTGGTGTTGGAGTTATAAACACAGCTACAAAAGCTGAAATGGTAGATGAAAAATTAAAAAAAGAAGCATTATTATCTATGACTACTTTAAATAAAAAAGCTAAAGAAGTTGCTAGTAATTATAATATTTCTTGTGCCACAGATGTAACTGGTTTTTCATTAATTGGACACTCTATTGAAATGGTTGGAAATGAAAACTATTCTATAAAAATTGATAGTAATAAAGTTCCGATGTTTGATGGAGTTCTCGACTTAGCTAGATTTGGATTACTTGCAGAAGGAATGTATCACAACAGAGATTTTAGTGACAAAAAAGTAACTTATTTAAATAATATCAAAACAGAGGTTGTAGATTTATTACATGATCCACAAACTTCAGGTGGGCTTTTATTAGCATTATGTAAAGAAGATGCTCAAAAATTAGTAAAAGAATTAGATGATGCTTGGATAATTGGAGAAGTTATTGAAAAACAACAAACTCCCCTTATAATTGTATAAATCTTAATTTAGCGATTAATAAACCAGCTTGTAAATAAGCTGGTTTATTTTTTATTCTTTTTTTCTTGACAAATGCTACTTAAAAAAATCAAACTTAAATAACTAAACAAAAGATAGGAGATTATAATGAGAGTTAAAGCTGATATAATGTTAAACACATTTCAAAATATTTTAATAAAAAAGGGTTATGATAAAGATAAAGCAAAAGAATCAGCTCAAATTTTTGTTGATAATAGTCTTGATGGAATATATTCTCATGGAATAAATAGATTTCCTAGAGTAATTGAATATATCGATAAAGGTTATATTGATATTAATGCTATAGAATCTATAGAACAAAGCCTTGGAGCAATTGAAATCTGGAATGGCAATTTAGCCATGGGGAACCTAGTTGCAAAACATGCAATGAGTAAAACAATTGAACTTGCAAAAACTCATGGAATTGGTGCAGTGGCCATCAAAAACACAAATCATTGGATGAGAGGTGGTTATTATGGATGGCAAGCAGCAAATGCTGGCTGTGCTAGTCTCTGTTGGACTAATACAATAGCAAATATGCCAGCATGGGGAAGTATTGAAGCTAGTATTGGTAATAATCCTTTTGTATTATCAATACCAAGAAAAAATGGACATCATCTTGTTGTTGATATGGCTATGTCTCAATTTTCTTATGGTAAAATTGAAGAACTTAAATTAAAAAATCAAGAACTTTCAGTTTTTGGAGGATACAATAGAAATGGAGAATTAACAAAAAATCCAAAAGAAATTGAAGAAACATTAAGACCTCTTCCAGTTGGGTATTGGAAAGGCTCAGCTCTTTCCATTGGATTAGATTTATTTGCATCTTTAATTTCAGGAGGATTGTCGACATCTATGATTACAAAACAATGCGAAGAAGAATATTCAATATGCCAAATAATGATTGCAATAGATGTTAATAAACTCTCTCATTATGATTTATCAGATGAAAGAGTAACACAATCAATTGAAATAATAAAAAATTCAAAAAAGATAGATGAAAAAAATGAAATCAGATACCCCGCTGAAAGAGAATATAATACTAGAATTGAAAATCTTAATAAAGGTATTCCTGTAAATGAAAAGATATGGAATAAAATATTAACCCTTTAATCATAAAAGAAATATAATATAAATATTAGGAGAATAACTATGGAAAAAATTTATCTTGCAGGCGGTTGCTTTTGGGGAACTCAATATTTCTTTTCTCTTGTTCCTGGTGTAATAATGACTAAAGTGGGATATGCAAATGGAACAAAAGAGAACCCTAGCTATGAAGAAGTTTGCTCTAAGCAATATAACTTTGCAGAAACTGTTGAAGTAACATATGATGAAGACAAAATACAACTTAATATAATTTTGCAAAAATTCTTTTTAACAATTAATCCAACATCTTTAAACAAACAGGGTGGCGATATTGGACTACAATATCGAACAGGGATTTATTATTTAGATGAAAAAACTAAATCAATTGCATCAGCAGAATTAAATAATTTACAAAAAAAATATAAGGATAAAATTCAAATTGAATTATTACCTTTAGATAATTTTTATAATGCTGAAGAATATCATCAAGACTACCTTTACAAAAACCCAAAAGGATACTGCCATATTCCATATGATGTTTTTAAGAAAGCAAAAGAATAAGCATTTTTTTTATACAATGTTTGAATGTTATGTATTAAATTAAAATATCCTTTTGATTCATATAAAACAATGTATAATTATGATGAATAGTTAACAAATTTAAGTTAAATATATTCTAGAATAATATAGGAGTAAAATGAAAAAGAAAAAGAAATTTATACTACAACTTATCATTATTATTTTACTAAGTAGTAACACCTTATTTTCTTATGCTCTAACTACATCTTCTAATTCAAAGATCACAAAAACAACTATTATTGTAGCCTGTCCAAAAGATTCTGGATATATTGAAAAGAACTCACTTACTACTCATAGTGGATATCTTGTTGATTATTTAAATAAACTTGGAGAATATTATAATTTACATTTCAGATATATTTTAACAGAAGACAATGATTCTGCACTAAAACTAGTAGAAAAAGGCTTAGCAGACATTAGTTGTCTACAATATAAAAATACTGAATTAGAAAATCGCTTTGATTATAGTGAATTACAAATTACCCTATTAAAAACACAATTATATACTTTATCAAATAATACAAAATATTATTTTGATGATTATGAAAATTTCAATTCCATGAGGATAGGAATTAGAAAAGATTTAAATACAAAAGAATTTTTAATTAATTATGCAAAGCAAGGCAATTTTACATATACTCTGTATTACTATAACACTGAAAAAGAATTACAGCAGGCTTTAATAAATAGAGAAGTTGATTCCATTGCTACCGATTATAATATTTTTACTGATACCCCACTAAAAACTATTGGAATAATAGCAAATAAACCTACATACATTATTTCTAAAAAAGGTAATGATATAATGAATAAAATTGATAATTCTATTACTTGGCTTTATCAATATAATTCCAATATATTCAAATACCTAACTGAAAAGCATTTACAAAACCAAAAATCATATACAGAATTTACAAGGGAAGAACTCAATTACATTAATAACAGCCCAGTAATAAGTGTTGGATTTTTACCAGACTCTTATATTCAAAGTCATTATGATTATTCAACAAAACAATTCATAGGAATTTTAGCTGATTATATGAAAGAAATAGAAAAGAAATCAAAGCTAAAATTTAAATTTATTACTATTCCATATGGAATTAAGGCACAAGAAGCTATATCACAAGGATTGTGTGATATTACTCCGCACCTTAGCAGAAATGAGGCTACATTAAATGATGAAGCTATTGTTTCTTCAATAAATTTTATTAATATGAGACAATTAATAGCAATAAGAAAAAAAGATAATTTTAATATAGAAGATATAAAAACTATTTCTTGCCCTGCAAACTACCAAGGTCTATTAAATTATATTTCTAATGAATTTCCAAAATGGGAAATTATAAAAACAAATGCAAATAATATTTTAGACCCTTTACTTGCTGGGGTTGTAGATGTAGCAATAGGAAATGAATATGAATTAAGATATTTAATGCAAAAACCCAAATATTCATCACTCGTATTAACTGAAAGCTACTTAGTTGATGTCTTATTATCAATAGGCATGCGAAGTGATACAAACCCGCTACTCCTATCTATAATTAATAAATCAATAGAAAATATTAGTGGAAATACATTAGATTATATTAAGTTAAAAGGCTTGCTTACAAATTATAAATATTCTATTTTTGATTCATATTATACAAATAGTATTTTCTTTAATTTACTTATTATCTTTTTATTATCTATAATTCTAAGTTTATTATTATTTACTCACTATCAGAAAAAAACTAATGAAAAAATTAAACAAAATGAAATTGCATTAAATCTAAGTAATAAAAAGTATGAAAAAGCCAATAAAGCAAAATCTGAATTTCTTGCTTCAATGTCACATGATTTGAGAACACCAATGAATGCTATTATTGGTCTCACTGAATTATCAAAAAATAATTTAACAAATAAAAAAGATTTAGAATTATATATTAATAAAATTGACCTTTCTTCTAAATATTTATTAGGTCTTATTAATGATATCTTAGATATTTCAGCAATAGATGATGGAAAGCTGCAAATTTCTAATGATTCTTTCAGCCTAAAAGAATTAACACATGAATTAATTGATTTATATAATGTTAGCAGCCAACAGAGTAAAATTGAATTTAAAGCTTATATAGAAAATATTGAACATGAATATCTATTTGGAGATTACTTTAGAATCAAACAAATCATATCAAATTTACTTAGCAATGCTTTTAAATTTACCCCAAAAAATGGGAAAGTATTATTAGAAATTTCAGAAGAAAAAACAGACCTAAACAATTTAATATTAAATATAAAAGTTTCGGATACTGGAATTGGAATTCCAAAAGAAGTTCAAAATCAAATATTTAATAAATTTACCCAAGCAGATTCTGGAACTTTAAGAAAATATGGCGGTAGTGGATTAGGTCTTTCTATTGTTAAGAATTTAATAGACTTAATGAATGGAAAAATAAAATTAGAAAGTGAAATTTCAAAAGGATCTATCTTTAATATTTCTATTCCATTAGTTATTGATTATAATTTGACAAATTTAAATAGTAATATCGACGCTTATTCAAACTTCAATGTATTAATTATTAATAACGATTTAAAAACTTGCCAATATTTATCAAAATTATTGAATTTGTTGACCATAAAAAATTATTATTGCTTTGAGGAAAATGAATATCTAGACATAATAAAAAATAATTGTGATAAATATAATATTTTTATAATTGATAGCACATTGGAAACTAATAATTTAAGAATTATTAAATTAATCAATAAAACATCACAGAATCCAAATAAAAAAATAATTTTATCTGGTTATGATATTACTTATTTAAAAAATATAAAAAAAACAAATGAAATAAACTATTATTTACAAAAACCTATATTCATATCTTCATTAACCCTTATTATTGATAGTATTTTAAAAAATAAAGAATTAGGTATCATTGAAAACCCAATAATATTGAATAAAAAAAATATTAACTTAAAAGTTCTTTTATGTGAAGACAATCAAATAAATCAACTTGTAGGAAAGAAAATTTTAGAAAGTTTTGGCTGTTCTGTGACAATAGCCTCTAACGGGCAAATAGGATATGAAACATTCCTTTTGAAAGGAGATAATAGTTTTGATGTTATTTTAATGGATGTTAGAATGCCAGAAATGGATGGTTATGAAACTACAAGATTAATTAGAAATTCTGACACAAAAACTGGAAAAACTATTCCAATCTATGCTATGACTGCTAATGTTATGAAAGAAGACATAGAGACAAGTTCTTTAGTTGGTATGAATGGACACATTGCAAAACCAATAGAAACAAAAAAACTTTATTATATCTTAGAAAAAATTTGGCTTTCGAAAAAATCAAACAAGTAAAAAAATAACTCTAATTGGGAAAAGGATTCCTTGATATTAAATTGTTCACTTTATCAAAAAGAGTTATTTTTTTTATATAATCTATTTAACTCTCATCTAAATCTTCTTTTATTTGATATATTAAATCAATAACAGAACCATCTCTATAAGTTACAACACCAACGACTTTATCAGTGTATTCAATTGCTCTCCCTTTTCCAACTAAACTCATAGCTTTATCCCTTAATTTTTCTATTGTTGTTAAATACAAATCTGTCTTTGATAATTTTTCAATCAAATCCTTTCTTTCTGGATTTATTGCAATACCTTGATCAGTTACCACGACATCTACACTTTTGCCTGGGGTTACAATTGTATTTACTCTATCTACAATACTAGCAATTCTTCCTCTTGTTAAAGGGCAAACTATTATTGAAACTGAGGCTCCAGCTGCTGTGTCTTGATGACCGCCAATAGCTCCTCTTATAACACCATCTGAACCAGTTAATACATTAACATTAAAATCAACATCAACTTCTAAAGCCGATAAAATAACAACATCTAATTGATTGACTGCAGTACCAGGATTATTAGGACTTGCATAATAATAAGCTGAAATTTGTTGATGGAATCTATTATTTTTTAAACTTTGTGCTGCCTCTAAGTCAAAAGATTGAACATCTAATATTTTTTTAATCAAACCTTCTTCATGTAATTTAACCATAACTCCAGTTACACCACCTAAAGCAAAATTTGCTTTAATATTTTTCTTTATCATTTTTTCTCTAAGAAATCTTGCTGTAGCAAGCGATGCACCACCACTTCCCATTTGAAGAGAAAAGCCATCTTTAAATACACCACTAGCTTCAATCACTTCTGCTGTAGTTTCTGCTATTAATAATTCCTTAGGATTTTTTGTAAATCTAGTTGCGCCACTCATTATTCCATTTGGATCTCCAATAGCATCAACTTTTACTACATAATTAACATCACTTTGAAATATCCCCGCAGGCAAATTAGGGAAAGGTACTAAATTATCTGTCAAAATAATTACACAATTTGCATATTGCGCATCTGTTTTAGCATAACCTAAAGATCCACAAATAACTCCATTATCATGATCCCTAGAATATCCATTTGCATTACCAAATGAATCACAAGAAGGAGCTCCTAAAAAGGCAACATCAATCTTTATGTCTCCATTCTTTATTGCATATGCACGACCTCCATGAGATCTAAAAATAACTGGAATATCTAATAATCCTCTAGAAACAGCTTCAGCTAAATCTCCTCTCATTCCACTTGTTTCAATTCTAGTAACAACGCCATTTTTAATATGTTCAATTAAAGGAGAATGAACAGACAATAAAGAAGAGGCTGCTAAAGTTAAATTTTTTATTCCTTTTTTTGCAATAACATTCATTACATCATTTAAAACAAAATCTCCATCTCTAAAATGATGATGAAAAGAAATAGTCATACCATCTTTAAGATTACTCTTTTCGATAGCTTCTTCAATGCTATAAATTACTTTAGATTCATATACTTCTCTTTCAAGGCATGATTTTCTATCTTTATATATTTGATCGCTTGTAAAAAGATGATGTAATTGATCTAAATTACCAAATTTTGGAAGTTTTTCTTTATCTTTAATATTCATAATATTTCTCCTATAAAAAGTCAACAGTAAACCTAATTCTGCTAACTATATTACTAAATTTAATAGCCAATAGGAGTAATTGTTTATGCTCCTATGACTTCAT
>RZYO01000310.1 GCA_009930325.1 Spirochaetia bacterium
GATACTTTAGATGAAGCTATTACTTTTTGGACTGTAATTGATACAGATACTTATGTACCTGCTACAGGTGATGATATTGCAGATGTTGAAGGATGTTTAGTAGTTAATGCTGCTTATATTGATACTAGATTTGGTGTATGTTCTTTCGATCCTAGAGATCATTATGAAATTGAACCTCTTGAGCTTAATCTTTCTATTGTTGATGAAACTGGCGATCCTTGTGTAAACAATTGTTTTGAAGCTGTTGAGCGCAGACAAGCTGTTCAAGGTAAAGGTTATGCAGATCCTTTGATTAAAGAATATATTCTTTTCAAACGTTATCGCCAAGAGGATTATAAATATGATCCTAGAATGAGAGAAATATTAGATGACACTACAATGAGTTGTGGCAGTACTGATATTACCCCTGGTACTAAATATTATGTTTATCATATTCTTCACTCTATTCCTGTAAAAGCTAATCCTACTAGCACTATGGATAGTGATCAATATCTAGTTAAAATTGTTGTATCTGATAGAGTTGATGATTTTGAAGATTGGATGGATGCTTATTTAACAAGTGCTGGAAATCATGTTCAATTAAGAGAACAAGCGTAATCTTAAAAAATAGTTATAAGAAAGGGAGAAATTATTCTCCCTTTTTTTTGCTTTTTACTAATAATTTTAGTATCTTTGTTATGTAAAATGTAAATTATATGGCAATAAAACATAATCTTTCATTAGATATATTAGATACTGCTTGTGAAACAGTATTAAAAATATCAGATTCTTCAGCATATGGACAAGGACTTCCTGTAGAATGTACTCGTTTAGATGTTACATTACCAGGATTTTATGCTCCTGTTTATATAGAAAATTTAGAACCAGGATTTATAGAAAATATTACAATGGTAACATTGGGTTATCAAAATGCAAATGCTGATTCTTTAAATTCGTTTTCAGATGGTATATATACTATAAAATACAGTGTAGCACCAAATGACAAAGTATATGTAATTTATTACCATTTGCGTACTACTTGTATTTCTAATGAATATTACAGAGAATTGTGTAAATTACAATTAGCTGAATGTGAACCTTCAAAAGAAATTCAACAAAAATTAAAAGATTTAAGATATATAAAAATGCTAATTGATGCTGCTAAAGCAAAAGCAGAGTATTGTAATAGTACAAATCAAGCTATAGATATGTTAGCTTATGCTCGTAAAATGCTTAGCAAATATCAATCAGGAAGTTGTATAACATGTAATAATTAAAATTATGATCTGTCCTAATTGTCGTGCCAAACTTTCTTGTGGATGTTCTAAACGTAAAGCATCTGATGGAAAAATATGCTGTACTAAATGTATAGCTGCTTATGAAGCTAAATTAAAAGCTAATAAATTAAAAAGATGAGTAATTTAATATTAGATAAAATAACCACTTTATTTCATAAAGCTTTAACAGAAGATTATTATGTTAAACGTTTTGGAATTAAAAAATGTATAAATTGTATTGATTATGAATTTGGTTATGATCTTTTAAACCTGTATAAAAGAAGTTTAGAAAGAGATAATTGTAACATGTGTACTGAAAGTTATTGCTGTACTACACAAATAGAAGAAAGGATAAATACATTATGAGTTGTATAGAAACATCATCAAATTGCATTATATGGCAAGGACCAGATATTCCTTGTATAAGTTTATGTGAAGGAGATAATATAACAAATGTAGTCTATAATTTAGCTACAACATTTTGTAATTTATCTGACCAATTACAAATTGAAAATTTTGATATAAGTTGTATTACTATTCCAGAAGG
>RZYO01000117.1 GCA_009930325.1 Spirochaetia bacterium
GATAACCGGTGACTTTTTCAATTATATTCCTAAAATTAAAATTTATTTCTTTCTTTACAACTCCATTTTAATGATATTAATTAACTTCAATTTATTAAATTTTACCCACACTTACTGATGAAGCCTCAAAATTTTTTATAATTAATATTATTAAAAAAAAATTTAACAAATCTGTATAAATAATAAATCCCTTATGTTACAATAAGTTATCTACAATAAAGGAACAAAAAATGTCATCAATAGCAAATATCATATGGTTTATATTCGGTGGATTAATTTTAGGAGTCAGTTGGTACATTATTGGAGCTATCTTCTATATAACGATTATAGGCATTCCAATCGGAAGAGCCTGCTTTGAATTTGGGAAATTATCTATGTTACCTTTTGGTCGGGAAATAATTAGAGAAACGGAACTTCGTGGAAGTGAAAATGTTTCTGGTATAAAAAAACTATTTCATTTGATAGTAAATATTCTTTGGTTTCCAATTGGAATTATTTTCACTCTAGTTTATTTTGCATTAGGTGTTTTATCATTTATTACTATTATTGGAATTCCTGTGGGCATTGTTTATGTTAGAATGGGCCAATTTTTATTATTCCCAATTGGAGCTAGAGTAGTTACTAAAAAACAAGCATATGCTTCTGCAGCAGCAAATGAAATGAGAAAAAGATATTAATCGAATTAGATATAAAAAAATCAAATAGTCCAATTAATTATAAAACCATATGTCAATTTTTAATAAACATATGGTTTTATATTTTTTTTACTTTATTATCTTAAAATATCATAATATTTTAATACAGTATTTTCTTTTAAAATAAAAGTAGGTATTTGATCTAAAGGAGCCTCTACAAAAATATACTCTCCACCCTCTATTTCTTCTTTAGTATAAGCATTAATCCATATCTGATCTTTAGGAAGATATACTTTTCTTGCCACTTGATTCTCTTTAACAATTGGAGCAACAATTATTTGTGAACCAAACATAAATTGATCATCGATTTCTTCTACAATCTTATCCTGTTCAAAATCCATAAAAAGAGGCCTCATTAAAGGGATTCCTAATTCAACTGTCTTTTTTGCTTCCTCATTTATATATCCTCTTAAAGCTTCTCTTAATAATAGGTATTTCTTAATAATATTATAAGCTTTTTCTCCAAAAGACCAAATTTCATTATCACTACCCTTTTTCAAATTCCAAGAATTTCTAAACCCGTGTAATCTAAATATTGGACAATATAATCCAAATTGGAACCATCTAACAATTAATTCTCTAAAAGAAGGATCATCATTTACGCCACCGTAGAATCCTCCAATATCAGTTGTCCACCAAGGAATACCACTTGTTACCATATTTAATCCAGCTTTCATTTGTGTCTCTAAAGATTCAAATGTTGAATCAATATCCCCAGACCAAACTGCAGCTCCATATTTTTGACTTCCAGACCAAGCTGATCTACATAAATTCAAAGGTTCTTTTATTCCAACATTTTTCATATTTTCATAGAAAGTTTTTTCATGTAACATTGGATATAATGAAGCTACTGCAGAACCTTTTCCAAGAGAATATCTTTGATTATCATAATGATAAGGAATTGTTTCTGGTTCACATGCATCAAGCCAAAATATATTTATTCCTTTGTCTACATAATTCTTCTTCACTTTATCCCATACAAAAGAGCCTGCATCTTGATTTGTTGCATCATAATAATGGATATATTTTGAGCCTTTTTCATAAGTATCTGTAAATCTCATTAAGGCCGCATTACTTCTTTCAGTTTCTATCAAATATCCCTTTTTTTCCATTTCATCAAAATATAAACTATCTGGATTAACTGAGGGCCAAATTGAAACCATTGTCTCTATATTTAAAGATTTAAGTTCTTTAATCATATTTTCAACATCAGGCCAACATTTTTTATCAAAATCCCAGTTCCCCTGTTTTTCCCAATGAAAATAATCTATTACAATTACATCTAAAGGTAAATTTCTTTTTTTATATTCTCTAGCTACTTGTAATAGCTCATCTTGTGTTTCATAGCGTAATTTACATTGCCAAAAACCAGTTGCCCAATAAGGGAGAGACGAAGGTTTACCTGTTAAATTAAAATATTCATTTAATATAGCTTTATAAGTATCACAAATAATAATAAAATAGTCGATTTGTTCAGTTTGTTCAGCAATAAACTTTGTTCTATTTTTTGCAAATTCAACTTGTCCTACTGCTGGATTATTCCAAAATAAACCATAACCTCTACTAGATATATAAAAAGGAACACTTACTTGTGAATTCATTTGGTTTAATGGAATAACTAAACCCTTTTGATCAAATGAATTATATTGATGTTGACCCATTCCCCAAATCTTTTCATTCTCATAGGCATTAAATAAAACTTCAGCCTTAAAAAGATCTCCACCAACATTTACTAAATTTCGCCCACCTTCATGAAGGGCTCTTGGAGATTTTTTTTCTTGAATTCTTGGTGAGGTCTCTCCTCTTCTATAAAATTCCAGATTACCTTTTTCATCAATTACTACTTTCATAGATTCTGTCATTAAACAATTATCACTAATTTCAACATTATTAATTGATTTGATATCATCTAAAGCCCAATCAAAATCTCTAAAATTTAATAATTTAGTATGTCTCACTCTAATAATATTATTAGAATAAGCTTCAATTAAAACCTTATCTTTTTTATTTTGAAAAGAAATACTATTTTCCATAAAATCACTCCTTTATGATTATTCTTTTATTGAACCAGATGTTAATCCGGCAACAATATATTTTTGAAGAAATATAAAAATGATAATTACTGGGATAACAATTAGTGTACTAAATGCCATAATATAATTCCACTGAATTCCATATTTACTAATAAAATTATAAATACCCGCAGTTAATGGTCTTGCTTTCTGACTATTTAAAAAAGTAAGAGAATAAACTAAATCATTCCAAGCAAACAAGAAACTAAATACGCCACTAGTTACAATTCCAGACTGTGCTATTGGAATCATAACAGAAGTAAAAGTTTTAAAAGAAGAACACCCATCTATTGTTGCAGCTTCTTCAATAGATTTTGGTAAACTTTTAAAATAAGGTCTAAGTGTTATAACTACAAAAGGAATTGCCACAGTGCAATTTGCTAGAATTGGAGCTAACGTTAAATTAAGCAAATGGACCTTTTTAAATATCAAAAACAAAGGGGTTAATAACAAAGTAACTGGAAGCATTTGAGTAATCAAAAAAGATAAAATAAAGGTTTTTTTTGCTTTAATATCGAATCTACCTAAACCATATGCTGCAGGAATTGCTAAGACCATTGAAATCAAAAAACTTGAAAAACTTATAACCACACTATTTTTTAGACCATTAAATATAGAGTAATCCCCAGATAATTGATCAGTATAAGCCTTTAAAGTAATGACTTTTGGGAAAAAAGTTGGTGGAGTATTAAATATTTCACTGTCCGTTTTTATTGAACTAATAATTATCCAATAAACTGGAAATAAAAATACACAAGCTAATAATATTACAAAAATATTTAGTAAAATCTTTTTATTTTTCATTAAATTTCTTCCTTATTTAACATTTTTAAATAACCTAAACTTATTATAAGCAAGATTACAAATAGAATATTTGCAGTAGCTGCGCCTTGTCCAAAATTAAATTGGTTAAACGATAATCTGTATGATACTGTTGATAAGACTTCAGTTGAATTTACTGGACCTCCACCTGTCATAACAAAAATTAAATCAAAAACTTTAAATGTATAAATTAAACCAAGCATTAACATAGACATAATTGCGGGCTTTATCATAGGAAGAGTAATTTTTATTAATTTAACAAAAGAATTTGCTCCATCAATTGAGGCACTTTCATACAATTCTGCAGGGATTGTACTCATACTAGTTGAAAGTAATATCATATTAAAAGGAATACCTACCCAAGTATTAGTGATAATAATACTCCATAAAGCCAAATTCTCATCAACAAGCCAACCTATTGGTTCTTTTATTAAATGGAGAGATAACATCAAATAATTGATTACACCACTACTTGGACTTAACATAAACTTAAACAACATACCTGTAACTGTTAAAGGAATCATCCAACTAACTAAAACCAAACCTCTAATTGGTTCTGCTAATCTAAATTTTAAATTAAAAAATAAAGCAAATAGAAGTCCAAAAACAAACTGAAACACTATACAAAAAAAAGTAAAAAAGAATGTTTGTCCTAAAGCTGTAGTAAATAATGGATTATTTATAACATTTTTATAATTTAATCCATTATTAAATACATTAGTATTTGAATTGAAACTCATAATATCACAATTTTGAAAACTCAAAATGATATTATAAATTATAGGATATCCAACAAAAGCTAGCATAAAAACTATTGCTGGAAGACAATAATAATAACCATAATATTTTTTCTTCATAAAAATTTCCTCTAAATCTATCTTCACTTAACAATTTAAAATTAAAAAGTGTCTTTTATTGATATTTACCTCCTTTTTTGATACAAAAAAAACTAATATCAAAATATGATACTTATATCAAAAAAAGCCACTTATTTTTTTTTATACTTTAAACGAATAATAAAAGTATCAATAATTCAAAAAGGAGAGATAACTAAACCTATGAAAAAGTTAAGTATCATTTTATTAAGTTCACTTTTTATTAGCACAATGCTATTCGCTAATGGATCAAGTGAAGAATCCACAACAGAAAAAGCAAACAAGGCACCCAGCAAAGTGTTACTGTGGAGTTACATGAGTGGTGAAGAAGGAAAGGCCCTAGCAAAAATAGCTGAAGGGTACAATAATAGTCAAAGCAATTATCAAGTTGAAATTGAATATGTACCATTTGGTGATATGAAAAAGAAATACTCAATGGGAATGGTTGCAAATGAACTTCCAGATATTGGCACAATTGATAATCCCGATATGGCAGCATTTGCTAGTATGGGTTTATTTGAAGATATTACTTCAAGAGTAAATGATTGGAATCAAAGTGATAAATATTTTGAAGGCCCCTTAAAATCAACAATGTTGAACAATAAGTATTATGGACTTCCTTTAACAAGCAACTGTTTAGCTATGTTCTATAATAAGGAAATATTCAAAGAAAATAATTTAGAAGTTCCAACCACTTGGGACGAATTATTAGAAATCGGGAAAAAACTTAAAACAAAAGATATGTATCCTCTTGCATTAAGTGCCGTTAAAACAGAAGAAGGAGTATTCCAATATCTCCCATGGTATTTATCTACAGGAGCTACTGTCGAAAATCCAAGTTCAAAAGAATCTATTAAAGCCTTAACCTTCTTTGAAACTATGTTAGATAATGGAATAATTAGCCCAGAGGTAATAAGTTGGGACCAAAGTGATGTTTATAGACAATTTGCTTCAAAAAAAGCTGCAATGATGATAAATGGACCTTGGAATATAAGTGCAGTTCAAAGAGATGCTCCAGATTTAGATTTTGGAATTGCATTAGTACCTAAAGACAAACAATTTGCTTCTGTTTTAGGTGGAGAAAATTTTGGAATAATTAAAGGTGGCAATGTTGATGGTGCTTGGGATTTCCTAAAATATTATAGTTCAAAAGAAATAATGGATAAATTTATTAGTCAAACTGGATATTTCCCACCTAGAAAAGATGTCGCAAAAGAAAATGTTCGTTGGACTGAGGACCCTATATTAAAAATCTTTATGCAAGAAATGCAATATGCTGCTCCTAGAGGACCAAGTGCAAAATGGCCACAAATTTCTGCAGCTCTAGCTGAAGGATTACAAAAGGGATTATCAGAAAGTTATACAGCTGAAGAAGCAATGAAAGAAGCTCAAACAAAAATAAATGAAGCATTAAATAACTAAGTTTCTTTTATATAACTAATATAGTATAATTTGTTGACTCAATTTTTTTGAGTCAACAAATCTAATTAGAGAAAAATATGAAATATAAAAAGAAAGCAACTTTATTATTTATTTTATCATCCTTTATCCCATTAATATTATTGTTATTATATTTTATGGGACCATATGCAAAAGGGCAAAAAGAAAAAATTTCTGTATTGATGGAAAAAACATTATGGCAAAAAAAGCATCTTATTAATAATGAAATTAATTCCTATCAACTTTCAGTTAGTTCAATGATGACAAATCCTTTATTTACTGAGCCCCTAAATGAAATATTAAAAACAGGGAAAAAAGATTCTGCTACAGAAGTAAATAATTTAAAGAACATATTCTCGGAACAAACTTATTTAAATAAGAATATTGAAGGATTTATTTACATTGATGATTCTGAAGAAACCTATTTTAGTTATAACAAATCAAACATATTTGATGAAAAAGTATATAATTTTATAAAGGAAAAAGCTAATAATTACAGAAACATAATTGATAAAGCTAACGGATCTTTAACTTTTATTTCAACAGCAACAATAAAGACTCAAACAGATTATGATTTACCACTAATAATTCTTGGTGCTAATTTTCTAGATGCTCAAAGAAGTTTAAATAGAGGTCATATATTTATATTAATCAATGAAGAAAAGTTCTCAACCTTTTTAAACCCTATTTATGACAAGAATACTATTTATACTTCAACATATCTTATAGATAATGATAACAACATAATTTGTTCAAAAGAAAAAAACTTGATAAATAAAAAATACAATATCAGTCTAATTAATAATGATAAAAATATTTCAGATATAGCCATTTCTTTAGATAAATTAAATTTAAATTTATTAAGTGTATATAATCAAAAAGATTTATATGGAAACAATTTATTATTTATTATAATACCCCTATTAATTACAATCTCAGCTCTAATATTTACATTATTAATAATTAAAAATTATATCAATAAAATAACTGATTATGTTTTACAAGTTAATGACTCGGTTACCATAGATGACAACCACTTAAATTTCACAGTAAAAGAACATACTGATTTAAATCAAATTAATCAAAAATTCAACCTTTTAAAAACACAATTAAACCAATTGTTAAAAGAACAAAAAGAAAAGAATCAACAATTAATTGAAAAAGAAGAGGAAAAAAGAATAGCTGAAATAAAAGCTTTAGAAGCTCAAGTTAATCCTCATTTCATATACAATACATTAAACACACTGAATTGGATTGCCATAGAAGAAAATAATTATATAGTAAGTGATGCAATAAGTGATTTAGGCGAAATTCTACGATATAGCATATCTCATATCCATATAATGGCTACACTTAATGATGAAATTATATGGTTGAAAAAATATTTAAATCTCCAAAAATTAAGATATAATAATCAATTTAATTATAACATCATATGTGAAGAAAATTTATTAAATACAAAAATTTATAAATTGCTATTTCAACCATTTATTGAAAACTCAATAGTACATGGTTTTAAAGATATCACTTATAAAGGTAAAATCATTATTGATATATTTAGTGAAGACGAAAGCACATTAGTAATTTCTATAGAAGATAATGGAAAAGGATATATCCAAAATCCTAATAAAAAATCTACAGGTATTGATAGTTCAATTAATAGAGTAAAACTTTATTATAAGGAAAAAGCTGTAATTAAAATTAATTCAGAAATAAATAAAGGTACAAAAGTAATAATAAAAATTCCAAGGATAATAATATGAAAATATTAATAATTGAAGATGAAAAACTACCTCGTGAAGGGCTATATAAATTATTGAGTACAAATTATAAAGGAATCCAAATTTTAGTTCCTCAAACAAATGGTTTAGAGGGTCTAAAAATAATTGAAAGAGATAAACCAGAGATAATATTAACAGATATTAGTATGCCAGACATGAATGGCTTAGAAATGATTTCAAAAATACAAAATGTAAATTACAAGCCTTATATTATCATATTAAGTGGCTATTCAAACTTTGAGTTTGCACAAACTGCACTTTCCTTAGGTGTAAAAGAATATATTTTAAAACCTTATAAAGTAAATGATATATTTGAAAAAATAAACACTGCAATTAAATTTGTTAGTACAAGCAATATGCATATCAATTCTATTAATTTAAAGGGTAATAAGGGAGAAACTCTAAATACAAAAATATTACTAAGATATAGAAAAGATTATGATATTTGTCAAATTATAAATAGCACCCTCACCTATCTTGGAAAATACTTAGGTCAAACAGTATCTATTGATCATGAAATAGACCGTGATAAACAAATTATTTTATTTAATATCAACTATACTGATAAAGAAATTGAAAAGAAAATTCCAACAAAAGAAGAATTAGCACATAGAATAAAAATATCTTTAAAATATGATATAGTAGGATTTATATTAAATAATGATATAATATCAAAATCATCAACCACAATAAATGATATCCTTTTTGCACATAATTTTTATAATCTAGATTCAATTTCTTATGTTTCTGAAATTAATAATAACACAAACGACTTATCATATTTAACAGTCAATATTGAAAAACAATTATCAAAAATTATTACTACTAATAATAAAGAAGAAAATATTAAAATATTTAATAAATACTTAAATAAAAAGATTGAACAAAAAATTAGTCCATCCATAATCTATAAAGATATTAAAACTTTAATATCTTGAATTGTCAAGTCAAGTGCAACAAGGTTCCATAATAAGCCTCAAAAGGACATTTGTAACCCAAACACTTTCTTGGTCTCATATTAAGTGTCATGAC
>RZYO01000118.1 GCA_009930325.1 Spirochaetia bacterium
CCTGTAGTTCAAGAACCTGTAGTTCAAGAACCTGTAGTTCAAGAACCTGTAGTTCAAGAACCTGTAGTTCAAGAACCTGTAGTTCAAGAACCTGTAGTTGTAGCTCAGGCTACCCCAACAATTAAAGAAACTAAACCTGTAGAAGCTGCTTTACCTACTGAAGTGGTACCAAGTGTAAAAGAAACTGTTGCAACTCCTATATTGGAACCTACAACAAAAGAAATAGCTACTACTGAGCCAGCTCCTATTATTGAGGATAATGATAAAGTAGCTTTAAATGATAATTCTATCAGTGCTACTATTGTTGCTCAAGTTCCTCAAGCTGAACCTATTGAAGAGTATACAGCTCCTGTAAGTGAAACGGAATCAATTGCAATCCCTTCTTTCAGTTCAAGACAAGTTCAAACTTTAACTACTGAAGAATATGAAGAAAGAAGAGCTCAAATTAGACAAGATGCTATCGCTGATGCATTGAAAAAATTAAGCGAATAGTTAAATTATAATTTTAATAAGAAAAAGGTTGTACATGATATTGTTTATCAAAAAGTACAACCTTTTTTTATATATGCGGATATTCTCTTTCTTCTCCATCGAGAGTTATGAAAGTATAAATATTATCATTGAATGATTTTAAATAACATGCAGAAAGAGGAACTTTTCCTCCACCTTTTGGTAAATCAATCATAAAAGAGGGCATTGCAAGTCCTGAAAGTCTTTTTCTCATTTCTCTTTCAATTTCAATTGTTCTATCAACATTTACTCTTAAATGAGAAGTCCCAGATACTAAATCTCCCTGAAAAACATAATATGGTTTTATTCGATTAAATAATAATTTATTGCATAATTCTTCCATAGTATCAAAATTATCGTTAACACCTTTTAACATTACGCATTGATTTAAAGCAGGAATTCCAGCATCAACAAATTGATTAATTGCTTTTATAGCTTCTGAATCCAATTCTCTAGGATGATTTACTTGGGTTAATAAATAAAATGGTGCACTCTTATATTTTTTAAAAATGCTAATTAAGCCAGCATCAATTCTAGAAGGCGCTGTTATTACCATACGAGTACATATTCTCATTATTAGTTTTGGATTTCTTTCTCTTAATGTTTTAATTAGAAAGTCTAATTTTGAATTTGTTAAAGTAAGAAGATCGCCACCGGTTAATAATATTTCAGTAATTTTAGGGTGCTTTTGTATATATATTGAAGCTTCTTCAATTTCTTTATTACTAATAGGTCCAAGGAGTTTCCCAGTAAATCTTCTTCTAAAGCAATGTCTACAATACATTGGACAAATATCAGTTGTTAGTAGGGCTACTCGAGATTCATATCGATGAATAAGTCTAGAACTTTTTGAATTGTTAATTTCAAAAAGAGGATCAATATTTTCTAAATTGTTCTCATTTTCTTCTAATACACTTGGGAATACTTGAATTCTCAAAGGGTCTTTTTCATCTTCTAAATTAATCAATGAAAGATAATGTTTAGTTATTGAAACTGTAAGTGAATTTTTGCTTGCTTTAAAAGCTTTTTCATTATCACTTAATTTATATTGTTTTTTTAGTTCATCAAAACTTTGAATTTCAATTTTCATAATTTATGGTTTATAATAATTTTTCATTTTTAACAAGTGCTAATAATAAATATTAGAATTATGTTATTTTTTAAAAACATTTACTATTATCAACAATTGTATGTTAAAATACAATATATTTTTAATTTGAGGTGTTGTATATGGCAACTGAAAAGAAAAAAGGTTTGTCGGGATATTATTTAACGACTTTTTTAATTGGCCTTGGTTTTTTTACTATGGGTTTAATGGACCCTCTCTATGATACATATGTACCAATTTTTTTATCAAAATATATTGAATCTAAAGGTTTAATTGGTTCAATAATGACATTTGATAATATCTTAGCTATTTTCTTAATCCCAATTTTTAGTGCATTAAGTGATAGAACAAGAACTCCAATTGGGAGAAGAATGCCATTTATTATTGTTTTACTTCCTTTAACTGCTGTAACCTTTGGTTTAATCCCTTTTTCAGCTCTTTATGCTTTATGGTTATTAATTGCTGCAGTATTTTTACTTAATTTGTTTAAACAAGCTGTAAGAGGTCCAATTGTTGCTCTAATGCCAGATATGGTGCCAGGAGAAGTAAGATCTGAGGCTAATGGAGTAATAAATACAATGGGTGGAATTGCAACTATTGTTGGAACTGTAGGTCTTGCTAGATTGATGGATGTTCCACTTACAATTAATAATAAATCATATGAAAATATATTAGCTTTCCCAACTGCTAGTATTCTTGTAGTAGTAGCAGTAATACTTTTGTTTATTTTTGTAAAAGAAAAAGATGGTAATTATAAAGGTGAAAGTGAAGATGAAGAAAAAGTTCCTGTTTTAAAAAGTATAAAAGTTATTTTCGCAGAAAAAGATAAGAGTGCTTTATTTATTTTATTATCATTATTATTCTGGTTTATAGCTTATCAAGGCGTTCTTCCATTTGTTGGTTTATATAGTGTTGAAGTATTACATACAAGTCAAGGAACTGCTTCACTTGCTGCAGGAATGGTCGGTATCGCATATGCTATTTTTGCTATTCCATCCGGTAAGCTTGCACATAAAATAGGAAGAAAGAAAACTATACGTTTTGCATTGTTTGCTTTAGTAATTATTTTATTAGCTGTTTTTGCACACAACGGGTTAACTCAAAATTCATCACAAGCATTTAGACAATATACTTTCTGGGGATTATTATTCTTATTCGGAATATTTTGGGTTACAGTAATTACTAACAGTTTCCCAATGCTTTGGCAAATGGCAGATTATAAAACTATGGGAATTTACACAGGGTTGTATTATTTCTTTAGCCAATTAGCTTCTATTATTTCTCCTCCAATAACAGGATTCTGTATTGATTTATTTGGTCACCAAAGTTTATTTGTATATGCTGCTATTAATATGGGTATTGCCTTTATTCTTATGAGAGGTGTTCATCGTGGAGAACCTGAGGATGATCCTGTAGAAATTAAGTAAATAATATAAAATTAATTAAATAAAAATAAGGCTATTACAAATATTTGTAATAGCCTTTAAATTAGGTGGAAAAAGAAAATTAACTATTTACTCTTTCTAAGTATTCTTTAGTTTCAGTATTTACTCTAATTTTTTCACCTTGTTTGATAAAGATTGGACATTTAACTTTTAAGCCTGTTTCAGTTGTTACATATTTTGTAGCCCCTTGAACAGTATCACCTTTAATTGCTTCTTCTGCTTCAGCAACTAAAAATACTACTTTACTTGGAATTTGAATGTCTAATAATTGAGCTTCCCAGAAAGTACAACGATAAGTTTCGCCATCTTTCATTAGATATTCATAGTCAGGGAAGTTAGCCATTGGTACTTCAATTTGATCGTATGTTTCATTTAACATAAAATGGAAAGATTCGCCGTCATTATATAAATATTGACAATCACGATCTTCAACTGTGATATCTTCTGCGTTATCTTGGCTTTTCATTGTTTCTGATAAAATTTGTCCAGTTCCTGGATTCTTTAATTTTAAACGAACAAATGCTGAACCTTTTCCTGGATTGACGAATTCTCTATCGATGCAAACGAAAGGTTGTCCTTTAATAAGTAGTGCGGTTCCTTTATCAATTTGACCTGCTTTAATCATGCTTATTTACCTCTGTATAATGAAATTAAATTAATTAGCTAGGTTATCATATCAGAAAAGGGAAAAAGAATCACCCCCTCAATACTATCAACTTCCATTTGACTCATTAATAATCTATCCATTCCAATTGCAACTCCACTAGTTTGTGGAAAATTTGCAAAAAAATTATGATAATTATTATCAATATCAGGAATAACTCGATTAGATTGAGATCTTTCTTTTATGATATTAGCATATTCTTTTTTATAATATTCTTCAATTTTTTCAACATCTTTTAATTCATCATAGCAATTTGCAACTTCTAATCTACCTATATACATTTCCCATCTTTTTTTGAATGGTGAATTTTTTTTATTGGAAGCTAAACAATCAATTTGTTTAGGATATTCATCGAGGATTAGAGGTTTATCTTGAGGTAAGTTAGGTTCAACAAAGGTTAAAAAAATTCTATTAAATGTTGATTCCCAACTTTCATTTTTCTGTACTCCATTTAATCCAAGGTGAATTGCTTTTTCATATAGTTGACTTTGCTTTTGACATTTTTCAAGGTCAATGTTTGTATATTTAATCATTGCTTCATTAACGCTCATTTTTCTAAAAGGAGGAAGCGCCCAGCTAGGAGCATTTTTGATATGAGTTTTTGATATCATCTCACTAGTTAGTTCAATTGAATCTTTTTCATCCATACCTATTGAATAATATTCAAGCATTGTAAATTCAATATTATGTTGCTTTGAGATTTGTTCACTATTTCTAAAACATTTTGAGAATTGATAAATTGAAGGAAATCCTTCACTAATTAATTGTTTCATAAATATTTCTGGAGAAGGGATTAAATACAATTCTTTACTTGGAAAAAAATCAGAAATAAATTGAGTTGAAAAATTCTCAATTGTTGCTTCAGGTATTAATGTTGAACTTAATGAAGGTGTTTCAACTTCTAAATAATCTTTATCGTTAAAAAAAGTTCTAATATTTGAATATAGAATACTTCTATTTTTTGCAGCTTTTATTTTTTCAATATGTTTCATAACATTCAGATATTAACTTTTATAGATATTTCATTTCAAGATAAAGATGAATAAAATAACCTCTAAAAATAAAAATTTTTAGAGGCTGTTTGTTTATTAAAGAGTAACACCATTTTTGAAAATTGCAATTTCATTGTAATTGTTAATTTCATTTTTAGTTTTTATCTCTCCATTCGAAAGAGATATTATATATGAAATTAATTGATCTCTTATTAAATACTTGTCTTCATTTAAAATTGATGAAGCATCAAAATCAATCCAACTCTTTTTGTTTATTGCAAGTTCATGATTAGTAGCAATTTTTACAGTTGGAACAACGGATCCTAATGGAGTTCCTCTTCCAGTTGTAAATAAAATTAAATTTACCCCGCTTGCACTCATGTTTGTAGTAGAGACAATGTCATTTCCAGGACCATTTAATAATAGTAATCCTGATTGATTTATCCTTTGAGTAAAGTTTAATACTCCTTCTACTGGTGCTTTACCACCTTTTTGAACACATCCAAGAGATTTGTCTTCTAAAGTGGTAATGCCCCCTTCTTTGTTTCCTGGGGAAGGGTTTTCATAAACTACTTGATTATTATCAATATAATACTGTTTGAAATCATTAATTAATTTAACACAATCATTAAATACTTTTTCATTAACACATCTATCCATTAATATTTGTTCTGCTCCAAACATTTCTGGAACTTCAGTTAAAACAACACTTGATTTGTAAGAAGCTAATTTATCACAAACAAGACCAACTAGAGGGTTTGCACTTATTCCAGATAATCCATCAGATCCACCACATTTCATGCCTATTTTTAAACGTGAAATACTAACTTTCTCTCTTTTAGCTTTAGAGGCATATTCAATTAATTCATTAATAAGTTTTTTAGCATCTGATATTTCATCTTCACTTTCTTGTGCTATTAAAAATTTAACTCTTTCTGGATTGTATGTCCCTAATTCTTCTTTGAATTTTTCAATAGTATTGTTTTCACATCCAAGTCCAATAACAAGAACCCCACCAGCATGAGGATGCTTAACCAAATTTGCGAGAATTTTTTTTGTATTTTCATGGTCATCACCCATCTGAGAGCACCCATAGGGGTGAGTTAGTGCAACTACTTTATCAATATTTGTATCTTTTATTTTTTCACTTGCCCAAAATTCAAGAGTTGTTGCAATTTTATTAACACATCCAACTGTAGGAATGAGCCAAATATCATTTCTTATTGCAATCTCATCATTTTCTCTTACATATGCATTAATAAATAACTCTTCATTACTCTGGTTTTCTGATTCCCAAAGTTTTTTTAATTGAGTTGCTTTTTCTTTGTTGTAAGAATATTCAATTTGTTCATTTAAATTAGTTTGAACATTGTGAGTATGAACATGTGTAGCTTTTTTAATAAAAGATTTAGCTCTGCCAATTGGGTATCCATATTTAATTATATTAGAGTCTTTCTCTATATCAGTAATAGCTAATTTATGACCTTGTGGAATATCTTCTAATAGTAAAAATTCTTCATTATTTGAAATAATTTTCTCACCCTTAGATAAAGGAGAAAGGGCAATTAGGACATTATCTTCTTCTCTTATTTTAATATATCTTTGTCCCATTTACTTTTTCCTATTCACAAATTCACTAAGAGCTACTTTCATACCTTTAGTACAAATGTTATCAAAATGTTTTAATACACTTTCTTCTAGATTTTCAATTTTTGTTAAATCTTGATTCCACCAATCAATATTTGAAAGAACTTTATTTACAATAACTTTTCTGTTTTCATTTATTGCTTCATCGTATTCTTTATAAAGGGATTCAAAGAAGGCTAATACAGCTTCATCATCCTTAATTAAATATTCTTTTTCATTATAGAGGCCTTTCATACTTCTATTTTCAATACCAGCTCCTTTGTAGAAACGAATTAATGAAGCTATTGAAAAACTTAAAGCTTGAGGAATCTCTTGTTTTTTCTCAACATAAGAAATTAAAGAAGGTAAATCCCTTGTTTTAAATTTTGAAGTTGAATTTAAAGAAATATCTAGAACTCTGTGATTTAAGAAAGGGTTTTTAAATCTTGTTAAAACATCATTAGCATAATCAAGGAGCATTGCTTTTTCCCCATCCATTGATTCAATTATTTCATTATAAAGTCCTTCTTTAATAAAGTTAAAAACAACTTCATCATTAAGAGCTTCATCAACTGTGGTGATTCCATATAAATGTGCAGCTAAGACCATAAGAGTGTGAACCCCATTTAAAATTCTTACTTTCCTGGTTCTATAAAAAGACATATCAGAGGTAAAAATTACATTTAATCCAGCCTCATTTAGAGGAAATTCTTTTTGTAAACTTGTAATATCTTTGTCAGTTTCTATTACCCATAGATGGAACAATTCTGCAGTATCTAATAAATTATCTTTGTAGCCAATCTTTTGGCAAATTTGATCAGCTTCATTTCTAGGATATCCTGTTACAATTCTATCAACTAAAGAATTTGTAAATGTACACTCATCATTAATCCATGAAATAAATTCATCTTCTAAATTCCATTCTTTTGAATATTTTATAACTAATTTTTTTAAATTATCACCATTTTTTTCAATTAATTCACAAGGAATAAAAATTAATCCGTGACCTTTTTTGTTAAAATAATTAAATCTGCTATATAAAAACTGTGTTACTTTTGCAGGAAAAGAAGCAGCAGGAGAATCACTTAATTTACAGTTTTCAAGATATGAAATTCCAGATTCTGTAGTATTAGATACTACAAATCTTAAATCTTCATTTTTACTTAATTCCATATATTTATCAAATTCATCATATACGTTAATACATCGACTTACACTAGTGATTTTTCTATAATCTTCAACAACTTCATCATCTCTAATTCCTCTAGTAATTGTTGTATAAAGGCCATTTTGATTATTTATCATATCACTTAGACCTGTTTTTAATGGTTGAACAATTACCACATTTGAATTGAAATTGGTTTTTTCATTTGCAATATCAACTTGCCAATCTACAAATGCTCTTAAAAAGTTTCCTTCGCCGAATTGAAGAATTGATTCTTTTCTTTTGATAGGGGATGTTATTTCATTAATAGTTTTCATTTTTACCTCATAATATACAGTGTTGTATACAACATTGTATATGATATTGCAATTTTGTCAATATTAATTTATACTTCTTTAATCAATAAAATAAAGAAGGTTGAATATGTCTGCTAAAAAACAAACGCTTAAAGAACTTGCTTATACCTATATAAAAAATAAGATTGTAAACTGTGAATATCAACCTAATGCTTTTATAAATGAAGAGATGATAGCTGCTGAAATAAATGTTAGTAGAACTCCTATTAGAGAAGCACTAATGAGATTAGAGCAAGAGCAATTAGTAAATATTATGCCTAAAAAAGGAATAATTGTTTGTCCCTTAACCCCTGATTTAATTACCTCAATTTTTGAAACTAGATTATTACTAGAGCCTTTTATTATTGAGAATTATGGAATGTATGTTGATATAAATGAGTTATTAAGATTTAAGAAATTATATGAGGGTGAATATAGAAAAAGTAAAATAGAGTTTGAAATTGATGATGAATTTCATAGTCTATTATATCATGCTAGTAAAAATGCATATTTAATTAAAACCTTAGAAAATACACATTTTCAAAATCAAAGAATAAGAGTTTATTCAGGAATAAAAGTATTTAGAGTACCTAATACATATGATGAACATATACAAATAATTAATGCTTTACTTGATAAAGATTATAAATTAGCATCTAAAAGAATGAAAGAACATATTATTAAATCTAGAAAAAACTCATTAGAAATTGTTTTTTCAGTATAAAAATATAATAAAGAGCAGTTATTATTAGGAGGAATGATAAAAAGTAATAGTAAGTAGTTTACAGAAGAATTCTTGTTGGGTGTATACTTTTACACATAACAAGAAAGCTAAGATGCAAGTT
>RZYO01000119.1 GCA_009930325.1 Spirochaetia bacterium
TGAAGACAGTAGCCGTTATATTTTATAATTAAAAAGAAGCAAAATGAACGAAAAAACAAAAACAGGGTATGTTGCCGTTATTGGTAGACCAAATGCAGGGAAAAGTTCTTTACTCAATTGGATTGTTGGTGAAAAACTCGCATTAGTATCGCATAAAGCTAATGCAACACGAAAACGCTTGAATATTATAGCAATGCATAAAAATACTCAAATCATTTTTATTGATACCCCTGGTATTCATGAGCAAGAACGCCTTTTGAATCAATTTATGCTTGAAGAAGCTATGAAAGCCATGGGCGATTGTGATCTTATCTTATTTCTTGCTCCTGCTAGCGACACGCTTCAAGACTATATTGATTTCTTAGCATTAAATAAAGCCAATATTCCGCATATGGTGTTATTAACAAAAACAGATAATATTTCTCAAACAGCACTTTTTAATAAAATGACTGAATATCAAGCATTTCAAGATAAGTTTGTAGCACTTATTCCTACTTCTATCAAGAAAGGAAGCTCACAATCCTATCTTTTAGAAACAATTGCAAAATATATGCCAGAGCATCCCTATCTTTATGACCCTGAAATCCTTACCACAGAGCGATTACGAGATATTTATAAAGAGCTGATTCGTGAAGCAATTTTTGAGCACACCAGTGATGAAATACCCTATTTTGCAGATGTAATTATCGATAAAATCGATGAAAAAGAAACAATCGATAATATTTATGCTACTATTATTGTTGACAAAAAGAGTCAAAAAGGTATTATCATCGGGAAAGATGGACAAACCATAAAAAGAATTGGCTCACATGCACGTAAACTTATTGAACTGTTATCGCAAAAGCGTGTATTTTTGAAACTGGTTGTTGTTGTAAAACAAGGCTGGAGTCAAGACAAAGAAATATTGAAGAAAATCGGTTATATAGTCGAATAAAGAAATCTGTTAAAATCGTTCGTTTTGGAACGAAATTTTTAAACTAAAAGGTTTTAAAAATGGGCATGACTGAGAGTCGTCGTTATAGTTCAGAAATCATATCAATAGATTCAAATTCTCTCGCTTCTTATGTATACTCAAAAAATGAAATAAAGCTTAATAAGCTTGAAAAAAGTGATAAAGATGCTTTTTTTATTTCATACCTGCAAACAAGAGATGTTATTAGCACAGTTATTGATATTAGTCGTAATATTCCAGATAGTGATTTAAAAGATGCTATAGAAATAAAAGTTTATGATGAATTGGCATTGGACTCTTCTATTGCCTATATGATTAGCTATTTGGAAACCGAATCGAAGGATGCAAAAAATAGGTCATTTAATGTTTTCTTAATTGACCATGCAATTATTACATCAAAATTTGATCCCATTCGTGATAAAGTTCGTTACATCGACTATATTACAACGGCACCTTTTCTTTTAAAGTCACTTTATCATAAAAATTTCATTGATCCTGATGGTACACATTGTTTTGTTTATTTTCAAAAATCAGATGCTTTTTTAGCTATTTATAAAAACGGTGAATACCTTTACTCGAAATCTCTTCACTATTCTTTAAAAGAAATTAATGAAAAATTTTGTGAGCTTATGGGTGAACGTGTTGATGAAGAAGATTTCTATAAACTTCTTACTAATGAAGGATTAAGAACATCTAATAATCATTACCAGCAAAGTTTAATGCAACTTTTTGGTGAAATATTTTTATATATTAGTGATGTTTTGGTATTTACAAAAAGAACCTACAATATTGATGTTATTGACAAAATTTACTTAGGTTCTGAAGTAGGATCGCTATCAGGCATAGAAGAATATAGTAAAAGTTATCTTGGATTAGAATCGTTTGAATTTAATTTTAGCATAGCCATTAATTCAAAAGAATGGTATATTGATCAAATTCATATTCTGATGATGCTTTCAGCACAAAGTTATATTGAAAACCCAAATGATACACTTAACTTTTCGCTTTACAAAAGACCTCCTTCTTTAAAAAACAGACCAGCTGGAAAAATGCTTGCTGTTGTAGCGGGTAGCATCCTCATTGGTCTTGCATATCCTGCTTATCAATTTGCGTATCACTCCGTATTAAGTATTAAAGCAGTAAAACAAACAAGTGACTACAATGAGGTTTTTAAAAAAACATCTGTTATTAGAAATGAATTAGCTCTTTTAAAAGCTGAAAAAGAGAAGATTGATGCGTTGGTTGCAAGTGAAACTTCGAAATTCGAGTTTCGAAAAAAATTATTGAATGAAATTTATAGCAAAAAAATTTCATATCCTATGAAAGCTTTAATGTTATTAGAAATTTTTAAACTTTCTAATAAGAATACATGTAAAGTAGAATCCATTGAATTTAAAAATAATACGTTAAATTTTTATATTCGAAATAATAGTGAAAAAAAGATTACAGAATTTATCAAAGATTTAACCAATTTGAAAAAATACAATATTAACACAGAAAAAATTATTCAAGATGATGAGCTTAAAGTTTATACAAGTAAGATTTCTATAGGACTATTCAATGAACAATAGTATTGATACATTTCTAAACAGAGTTGATCTTTTTTTTCAAAGTAAAAAAGAGAGTGAAGTTTATTTGATTTTTGCTATGTTGTTTTCCATTATTGCATTTATCTCATATTCATATCTTTCCCCCATTACAGATACTATATTAAAACGAACAATACGAAATGCAAACGAAGTAGAAAAAAAGCTTCGTGATGAACAAGCCTATCTTGCCTCTGTATCCAGAGATGGAGATTCTACTTTTTTAATTAAAAGGGTGAAGTCAGATATTGAAAATTCAAAAATTCTTTTTGAAAAAACGAGTAATACAAATTTATATATTGATACAAAATTAAAAGAGCTCTCTTATTTATTATTTAATAATGAAAATTGGGCAAAATTTCTTGATTCTATCACACAATTAGCACAAAAACATTCCGTTAGAATTAAAGTTATAGAGAGCAAAATAAATGAGCCAACTTTACAAAAAATAGAGCAAATTCTTAACTTAAAAGTTAATTTTAATGGGCCATTTACTAATACAATGAAATTTATGAATGCTATTGAAGAAAGTGAATTAGTTGTTGATATTTATGAATTAAATTGTACAGGGAAAAAGAATATAGAAGGTGAATTTAACATCGCTGTCTGGGGGATGAAATATTGAAAACTTTATTAAAAATTGGAGTAATCTTTTACTGTCTTAGTTCTGTATTTTACGCAAAAGAGGTAATAACCTTAAATAATAACCTTAAAGAGTATGACAAACTATTTGAGAAAATTGCAGAGAAAAGATTAGGAGCTGATGTCTCTATGATTAATGAACTTAAAAATCCTTTTATTGTTATTATGGAAACATCACGAGATGGCGATGTCAATCAAACCGCTGTTGAGCCTCTTTATACTTTGGAAGCCACATTAAATCAAAAAGCAAAAATAAATGGAATATGGTATAAAAATAATGATTCTATAGGCCTTTTTAAAGTTACTAATATTAGCCGTAATCGTGTTATTCTTCAGAATGAAATTGAAAAAAAAGAACTTGTGATAAGGACAAAAGATGAGAACAATATCAAAATTTTCTCCAAATAAATTTATTTCAGTGGTTGCGATAGTCGCTATTGCACTGTTTCCTCTTCAGGCTGCTGAAAAAAATAAAAATGCATGCGAATACCGCTCTTTTAATATCAAAACAAATAATAAAGCGACGGGTTCAGAGCTTTTGTCAGAACTTGCAGATGTATGTGATTTTAGTATTGTTATCAAAGATTCAGAAGCAGAAAAAATACTTGCAAAGAATTTAAATGGAATTAACATTAAGAATCTTTCTTTAGATGAAGTTTTTCAAATTGTGATTCAAGATAATGATCTTTTTTATACTTATGATAAAAATTATTTAAAAATTTCAGCCTTAAACACCAAATCGTTTAAGGTTGATTATATCTCTTCTGTCAGAGAAGGAAAAGCTGTTATTAATGCTTCAGTCGACGCAACACCTACTGAAGATGGCGAAGCAAAAGATAAAGCAACTCAAAGTCAAAACAGCATCTCTTCTAACGAATCTTTTGATTTTTGGAAAACTATTTCAGCAGAGCTAGCCGCAGTTATTAACACAGGAGCAGAAGGATACAAAGCACAGGTTCCTATCATCAATGCTAATGCTGGAATGATTACGGTTACAGCAACAAAAAAACAATTAGACAGAGTCTCTGAATATATTGATTTGTTAAAAGAAAGACTTCATAAGCAAGTTTTAATTGATGTTTCTATTATTTCTGTGGCTTTAGATAGTAGTAATAAAACAGGTATTGATTGGAGTAAATTTCAATTAAATTTAAATAGCACTTCCATGTTTAATAACAGTAATGATAAAGCCAATATGTATCATACGTCGCCCTATTCTGATGTAGGATTAAGTAGTACTCCTGTATTAAACAATTTGACAGTTGTCAATGATGCTGTTTTTTCTGTTTCTGGACTTATTGACTTTTTAGGTAGCAGTGGTGATGCAAAGGTCGTTTCAAGTCCAAAAGTTCTTACTATGAATAATCAACAAGCCCTCATTACAGTTGGTGATAATATAAATTACCGTATCCCAGAAGAAACAGATGCCGCAACAACTTCAGGTACAGCAACTCTTTCTGTAACATATACAAATTACTCTATTTTTATTGGTGTATTACTCAATATTACACCTGAAATTTCAGAAGACAATGAAATCATTCTAAGAATAAACCCTTCTGTAAGTAGTTTTAAATATACAAGTGATGATGAAAAAACCACTACCCCTAGAGAAATCGCTCCAGATACGCAAGAGAAAAAGCTTTCTACTGTTGTAAAGGTAAAAGATGGTAGTACCATTATTTTAGGTGGTTTAATTGCTTCTGAAAAAGGGCAAGAAAATTCAAGTGTACCTCTCTTAAGTAGTATACCTTTATTGGGAGAAGCATTTAAGCATTCTGCTGAAACATTGAAAACAAAAGAGCTTGTTTTTGTGATTACGCCACGTATTATAGGTGCAAAAGGAACGGATAAAACAACACTCAAAGATTTAGGGTATAGTCAAAAGATTTATGAATAGCCGCTACAGTAATTTAAAAACCATCTTTGTTGATGGTGAAATTTTTGATTATATCAATTTAGATAGGTCTGTAACCACTTATGATAAGTTGGTTCAGTCCTTAGATAAACCGTTGAAGTTAATTCTTTTTTATGGAAAACCAGGTACGGGTAAAACTTTTTTGTTGCAAAAAATATATAATGATTTCAAAAAAAAGAAACGTGTTATTTTTTTTCCAAGACCTTTTTTCGAGGAAAAAGTGTTTATTGAAGCGCTTTATGAACATATATTTGGTAAAAAATCTCCAGAATTTTCAAATTATAATGAATTTTTGAGTATTATGAGCAAATATATTACATCAAAAGATCAAGCAATTACTGTATTGATTGATGAAGCCCAACTCTACCCTACGGAGTTAATTGAAAAAATTCGACTTATGGCAGATTCAAGATTATTTAAATTTCTTTTTACTGTTCATAAAACAGAAAAAGAAGATGTCCTTGCGAAGGATTATTTTAAAACACGTATTTGGGAAACGATTGAAATTGATAATGCTTCACTCGAAGAAATCAAAACATATATTGAAAAAAAACTGCTCTTTCATAATTGCTTTGAATATTTAAATCTATTTTCGAGTAAACACTATAAAATTATTTTAAAATTGACGCAAGGTAATTTAAGAACTATTAATAAGTTTATGTACAGGTTGTTTGAAATTTTAGAATATTACGATCACCATAAACCTTCTTTAATCAAAGCAGATGCTTTACATATAAAATATCTTGAAATGGCAGGAATTAGTTTGGGGATGATTGATGCTTAGTGCCAATGAAATAGCAGAACTTGAAAAAAAATTTAGTCGGTATCAATTAAAACAAAGAATTCATACTTTGATATTAGCTATTATGGTTTTATTAATTTTTTCTTTAAGTATGTATCTTTATCCTGATTTTTTCCCTGAAAAAAAGTCACAAGAATATGAAAATATTTCTTCTACATTAAGTAAAAATGTGGAAGAAAATCTATCGAAGAACAATGTAGAAAAAAACACAACTCTTTATAGCCCCCCTCCTGTATCTATAGAAAGAGAACAAGAAAGATTAGTTTTACAATTACCAATTATTGAAAATAAAACAGATAAAAAGCAGAATTATTCTGGCGTTCAAGAAGAGGAAATAGACTCAAAAATATTTATGAGAAAGCCATCATTATCTGACAATGATTTTTCTTATAAAAGCAAGGAAGAGAGTTTAAATACTTCACTTTTGCCTCCTCCGTTAATGGGGATACAAAAAGAAACAGGTATGATTCAGATAGAAACCAAAGATGTCAATTCACTTCAATATCTTAAAGAAAGATTTGACAAAACACATAATATTGTTTTTGCACTTATGTTAGCAGAAGAATATTATAAAAATAAAAATTATAATGAAAGTAACAAGTGGGCACTTATTGCGAATAATATGGATTCTGAAAATGAAAAAAGCTGGATTTGGTTTGCAAAATCAAAGCTAAAACTAGGACAAAAAGAAGATGCAATTGTTGCGCTTCAAGCATATTTAAAAAGCAATAAATCAAAAGCGGCACAAGGTTTATTGCATCAAATTAATAATGGAGCGATGATTGAATAAAATAAAGTACTTTATTGACAACTTACATGATACAATAACAGAAATTCATATAAACGGATAGTACATGAATGATATTGCAACGCCCCTTTTAACCTATCTTATTCATAATCGCATCATCGATGAACTTACAGCTACAAAAATAAAAAATGAAATAAAAGAGAATGGTACTAAAGTTCTTGGTGAAATTCTTATCGAAAACAATTTCTTTACAAAAGAAGATCTTCTAATATTAGTTATTGAGTTTTTTAAAAAAGGATATTTAACGCTTGAAGATGTTAATACACATTTTGCTATTGAAAATGAAAATTTTTTAAAAACATTAGCTAAAAATTTAAACTATGAATATTTAGATCTTGATTCTATTGATATTGACTACCGACTAGCCTCAAAACTACCTTTTATTCAGCTAAAAAAATTTAAAGCGCTCCCCATCAAAGAAGATGAAATCAACATTTATATTGCATTTAAAGATCCTTTAGATATTAATGCTCAAGAAGGTGTCCAGAGAATATTTCCACGAAAATTACTTAAAGTTGTTATTGCTGATCCTACTCAAATTGATAAATATTTGGTCAAAATGGAGTTAGGTGAAAGCATTAAAGGATTGATTGGTGAAATTCGTAAAGAAATCACTTCAAGTGCTGCGGAAAATCCTCAAGAATCTTCTGGTATTTTAAAACTTATTGAAATTATTCTAAAAACATCTATTTTAGCCAGAGCTAGTGATATTCATATTGAACCAACAGAAAATAATTGTATTGTTCGTAGTCGTATCGATGGTATGCTGACCGAAACATTTATTTTTGACAAAGATATTTACCCTCCTTTGGGGTCACGTATGAAGTTACTTTCTAATATGGATATTGCAGAAAAAAGGAAACCACAAGATGGTCGCTTTTCAGCAACAATTTTAGGGCGTGAATATGATTTTAGGATTTCTGCATTACCTACCATTAATGGTGAATCAATCGTTATTCGTATTTTAGATAAATCAAAAGTCATGATTAAAATAGAAGATTTAGGTATGCATCCTAAAAATTATGTAAAATTTGAACAAGCCATGCATGCCCCTTATGGTATTATCTTAGTTACGGGACCAACAGGAAGTGGTAAGACGACTACGTTATATGCAGCGCTTAATGCGATAAAGAGTGTCCAAACTAAAATTATTACAGTTGAAGACCCTGTGGAATATCAACTTAATTTGACACAGCAAGTTCAGGTGAATGAAAAAGCAAATCTTACGTTTGCTTCGGCATTGCGTTCTATTTTACGACAAGATCCTGATGTCATTATGATTGGTGAAATCCGTGATACAGAAACCCTTCGTATCGCTGTACAAGCAGCACTTACGGGGCACTTGGTTTTTTCAACACTTCATACCAATGATGCGGTAAGTGCCGTAACTAGGGTTGTTGATATGGGTATTGAGCCATACCTTATGAGTGGTTCGCTCGTTGCTATTGAAGCACAAAGGTTGGTTCGAAAATTATGTCCTCATTGTAAAACAAAATATACATTACCTAAAACTGCTTACGATGAGATCAAAAACATGCTACCTGAGAACTATCAATTTTATAAAAATACTGGGTGTGAAAAATGTTCACAAACGGGTTACCTTGGACGTGAAATGATTTCTGAAATTTTGGTCATTAGTGAAAAGATATCTAGTATGATTGCTCAAGGAGCTGGAAAAAATGAAATTAAAGAGCAGGCTCTAAAAGAAGGTTTTATAGATATGTATCAAGATGGTCTTATGAGAGCAGCAAACGGTGTTACAACACTCGATGAAATTATAAGGGTGGCAAAAGAATGAAATATTTTGAAGTCAATTATCTTTTTAAGGGTCAAAAAACAAAGACTATTATTAAATCACCTGATCGTAAAGATGCTATTGCTATTGCAAAAAATAAAGTTCCTGGAATTATTTTAAATATTAAAGAAACATCTGCACCACTTGAGGATCAATTTCGATCTTTTAAAAATGAACTCTTAGGAAC
>RZYO01000311.1 GCA_009930325.1 Spirochaetia bacterium
TTGCTCAAATTTTTAAAGTTCAAAATACTATTACTTTAGATAAGATATCATTATTTTATGATGGTGATATTGCATCTTCTTTATGTATTGAAATTAGAGCAGTTGAAAATAACTCTCCTTCTAATGTTGTTCTAACTAGAGAAATAATTAAAAATACTACTAATAAAAATCTTATTGTTGAATTTCAAAATAAAATTTTATTAGAAAATGATAAAGAATACGCTCTGTGCTTATGTGATAATGGAAATTCTAAAGTAGCTATTGCAGAAATTGGTCAAACTGCTCAATTATATAATAGTTTAAAAGGATACTCTTCGGTACAAGCAAATTTTATTAAAACTAATTTATATGATTCTTCATCTAAATTGATGTTTAATAGCAATTCAAGTTTAAATTCTAATAAATATATTGTTAAAAATGATGGCGAATTAGCTTTTAATTTATATGCTATTAATTGTATTGGATTAATGCAATTTGCAGATTCTAGTTATTACAGTAAAATTTCATTTAATGAAATTGAAGAAATAAGTACAAAATATTATTTTAATTTCATGTGTGATTTTGATGATACATATGGTGATACTACTGATGTAGAATTTACTTATTCTTATTTAAAATCAGAAAATGAAGATTATTCTCCAGAATATAAATTTTCACCTTATTCATTAGTTCATATACCTAATGGATTTATCAAAATTAAATTCTTTACTTATATAAAGACAAAAAATAAGAATATAAGTCCATTAGTTCATTTATATCCTTTACTTGTTATTTATGATTATTTGCAAGAAAGTAGCTATGTTTCTAAATCATTTAATTTATATGATAATAATGCAGATAATGTAAAAATTTATATGGAAACTTTATTACCTAATGATTGTAATGTATCGGTAAAAGTTTCGCCTGATGATTCTAAAACTTGGAGAGAAGCTATTTTAGAATCCAATCCTTCAGAATTAGTTTATACATCTGATGGAAGATTCGTTAATTATACATTTAATCATTATTTTAGATTAAATAAACCATTAGTTTCTATTAAAAATAATACTAATTTTGGATTATTATCTGGAATTCAATATTATTTAATATCTTCTGTAGATAAAGATGGTGCTGAATGGGGTTCTAATGTTATTTCAACAAATACATTAGATAATAAACAAGTAGAATTAGAAATAACAATTGATCCTAATGCATATGGATTTAAGGTATATAGAGGAACATCACAAGAAGTTAATAAACTAAAATTAATATATGATTCTACTATTTCTTCTGTATTATCTGCTACTTTATCTTCTACTGGAACAGAATTATATTTACAATCAAATACTGGTTCTAAATTACCAGAAGAAGGTTTTATTAGAGTAAATAATGAAATAATTTTTTATGGTTCTAGATCATCTTCTGGTGATGTATTAACTAATTTAAGCAGAGCACAAAAAGATACAGTAGCTTCAACACATAATTTAGGTTCAGCAGTTTATCTTTGGGATTTTGGAACAATTAATAGTAGTAAGCATGATGGACAATTACCTATATTAACTCAAGATTTTAAATTTTCTTTTACTGATGGTATATCAGTAGGCAGTTCACCAAAATATATAGAAACGAGTAATTATTATACTGCTATTACAAATAATACAAACATTTATCCAAAAACTATTAAAATAAAAATAGATTTTCTAAATGATAATAAGATAACTGCTCCTTGTGTTAAAAATTTAATTTGTAATGCCTTAATTTAGAGGAGTTTTAAAAAATGACACAATTAATTGTTGATAGAACTCA
>RZYO01000019.1 GCA_009930325.1 Spirochaetia bacterium
ATACTATGGTTATTTTACCCAAATGTATCCAGTAGGAAAAGAAGAAACTTCTAATAAAGCTCAAATAGCATTTAAGATTAAAGAGAGTTATGAAGATAAAAAAGGTAATTCATTATTATTTGCTGAAATAGAAGTAGAGCTTTATTGGACTAATTTGATTGAAGATGCAATAACAGTAGTTAATCTATATCATGATCATGCAACAAGTGAACAATATCATAGTGAAATAAAAACTGATTTAAACTTTGAAAGATTATCGTCTGGTAAATATAGAGTTAATGAAATGTTATTAGCAGCTATTACTAATGCTTATAACATTTTGAGAATAATTGGTGATATTACTTTATTAAATCAATTCTATTTACCTGAAGGAACTAAGGGTAATAAAGATAGAATTAGAATGAAAACAATATTGAGAGATATTATTTATACTAGTGCTAGATATATGAGAAAAGGAAGAAGTAAAGTGCTTCGGCTCTATAAGAAAAATCCTTGGACAGAGTTATTATTACGAATTGATAAATTTATTAACATATATTTTCCACTTTTCATTTAATACTCAATAAAACTAAAGATAAAACAACAGAAACAATACTTCTAATATCAATTAGAAGATTTTAGTATGACTGAAAAAAGTGATATTTGAAAAAAAATTAAAAATATTATTCTTCCTTCTATTAAAATAATGGAATAAAATATAAAAATAGAAATAAGTAAACCAAATAGATAAGATAAAATCCGTACAACAAAATAATTCACTTAAAAAATAGCCAAAAATTAGTTAGATTTATCAAAAATTATAATTTATACGGATTCAGGTTTAAAGATTTTAATGAATATATAGTCTCTATTGTTGAAAATCAATTTCAAAATTCTTTAAATTATTCAACAAGTTTAATACTAGATCCGGTAAATCAAAAAGTAATTACTGATAATTATGATTATGATGATTTGTATGATTTTTCTATAAGATTAAATTCATTTACAAAAACAAATCCCATTGTTGATACTATTTTTATTTATTATCCAGAATTAGACATAGTAATATGCAATAATGGGGTATATTCTTTAAAAGAATATTATTTAATTGAATATGGCTATAATAAAAGAGATTCCTTTAATACGTGGAAAAATGATATTGATAAAATAAATTCTGGATTTAGCTATGACTCTAATCAAGAGAATATAATTACATATACAAGATTATCAGATTCTAAAGATAAACAAAATAATCCCAATTTTAGACAGATTATTATTTTTAAATTTAATATTACTGGATTAACACTTGAAGATAATAAATCTTTTGTTGATGAACTAGGTTTTTACATAGATGGAAAATTGTTTTTAATTAAAGATAATAAAACAAACCATATTAATTCATATTTAAATAATAATTCAAAGTTATTAATGAGTAATAATGAAACAAATTATAAAGATTATTTTATTTATATGAATCCCTTTGCTTTTAGCAATATGTATATGATTTCTAGTATGGATGTTACAACTTATAATAAAAGTATGATGTTCTTTATTATTGCTTCTATTGTGACTTTATTTATTAGTTTTATTGTCTCAATTTTATATTCATTAAAAGAAAGTAAAAAAATATTTAAACCATTTAAAGATTTAGCATATAAATTATCACCTAATAAATATCCTAAAGACTCTTTACAAATCATCAATGATAAAATTAATTCATTGTTAGAAGAGGAAGATTATAAGGAAGAGCGAATAAAAACTCTTTATTATAATCTTCAATGTCTTTTCCTAAAAAATTTATTAAAAGAGAATTTAAGTGAGAAGTATTGTAATAAACTCATGAATAAGAATGAAATTGTCTTTCCTTATTCTTATTTTTATATTTTTATTTGTGATAATAAAAAAGTTAATGATCTTCTATATACTATCAAAGATGAATTATTTATTGATATAAATTGTCAAGTTTATCTTTCTTATCAAGAAAAGTATTTAATAGGTTTTATTAATATTGAAGAAGAGAAAAATAATCAAATAAAAATAATTGATTTTGTTCGTGATGTTTTAAGTGCTAATGATTATGATATAAATCAAATTTCATTTAAATTAAGTGATATTTGTTTATCTTTATCAACTCTATATTTTGGATATTTACAATGTAATTATTTGTTAAATAAATCAAATGGCGTTGAATTTTATGAAGATTCAACAAAAACTATTGTTCAAGATTTAAAAGATTCTTTTGAAACTAATAATTTAAAATTATATCATAGCTGCATTGATAAAGTATTTTCTAATAACAATTATTTGCCAGCTTATTTATTAGTTAATTTAATAACTGAAATAAAACAGTATAGTGATGATTTAAATATTGATTTAGATAAAAATTTAGAAATTAATAAAGAAGTCTTTTATAATATAGAAACAATTAAAAAAGATGTTGGTAGCTCTAAGACGGTATTAGTCGATAAAGTTAATAAGATAATAGATTCTTCATTTAGAGATGAAAATTTAGGTTTATATTATATTAGTGATATTTTACAAGTTAGTAATACTTATATATCTACAATATATAAAGAATATTGTGGAATCGGGATTGTTCAAAAAATCAATCAAAAGCGAATTGAGTATGCTAAACAATTATTATTAACCTCAACGATGAGTGTTAAGGAAGTCGCAATAGCTTCAGGTTTTTCAAGTGATATTTCTTTTATTAGAGTATTTAAGAAAATTGAAGCCCTCACTCCTGGAAAATTAAGAAAGAAAAATCAATAAATAGTTGAATAAACACCCATTTGATAAAATAATATCTAAATAGGGTTAACGATAACCCTATTTTTACGACAATATATCACTGAAATTGCCCATTTTTTATTGTTTCAATTAATATTAATGTTATCCTTAACCCATGAGTATAATATTAAAAGATATAGCTGAAGCAACAGGATTTTCTCTTAATACCGTTTCAAGAGTTTTGAGAGGGGATAAAAAAATAAGTACTAAAACAAGTGAAATTATCAAATCCAAAGCTGACGAGTTAGGATATATACCAAATGCATTAGCATCGAGTATGAGAAATTCAAAAAGTAAAATAATTGGGGTTATTTCAGTTGATTCCTCAAACACCTTTTTTAGTTCAGTAATAAAGGGAATTGAATATTGTGCTAGTAAAAATGGTTATCATATATTACTTGCTAATACAGAAGAATCGACAACAAAAGAAGCTGAATTAATCAGAATGTTTTTAACGCATAAAGTTGCTGGTATTATATCTATACCTATCTTTGATAATTGTCCTCAAAGAATTCAAATGTATAAGAATTTACCAATACCATATATTTTTATTGGACGTTTTGTAGAGGGTTTAAAAAATCATAGTATTCTTCATGATGATTATTTAAGTCAAAAAGAAATAGTTTGTAATTTGATCCAAAAAGGACATAAAAAAATTATTTATATTTCTGGCCCTGATAACGCAAGTAATTCACATATACGAAAAAAAGGATTTATTGATGCTTTTAATGAGAACGGTATTAAACTTCAAAATGAATACTTTTTAAATTCAACTGGTCATATAGAAGAAGGGTATTCTCTTATAAATAGAGTATTACATTTAGGTTTAGAATTTTCTGCTGTTGTTTGTTTTAATGATCTTATTGCGATGGGAGTATTAAAAAGCTTATATGAAAATAGCCTTAAGGTACCAAAGGATATTGAAGTATTAGGATTTGATAATATTTATTCATCACAGTTTCTTCAACCAAGTTTAAGTACAGTTGATGTACCAAAATTTAGATTAGGAAATATTGCAATGGAAGAGTTAATTAAACATATCAAAAATCCTTCCTTAGAATATAAATCTATTGAAATAAATACCCGAATTATATATCGAGAGACAACAAATAATAACAATAATTAGGAGGTTAATTATGAAAAAAGTATTAGTATTTTTACTATCTTTAGTTGTGATGTCAAATTGTATTTTTGCCCAAGGTGAAAAAGAACAAACAAAAGAAAATGGCCCTGTAGAGATTACATTCTGGTCATTATTTACAGGAGGCGATGGAGAATTCTTTGACGCAATGGTTGATGAGTTTAATAAAAGTCAAAATGAAGTAATTATGAAAAATGATACTGTAAAATTTGATAATTACTATACAAAATTAACAACAGCTCTAGCAGCTAATAATGCACCAGATTTAGTAATAGTACACAGGGGTAATATGTTAAATTATGTCAATAATAATCAATTTGTTGCTTTAAATGATTATTTTGATAATGATACATTATCAGATTTTGTTAAAGCTCCTCTAAAAGCTTGTACTTTTGATGGGAAAATTTATTCAATTCCTTTAGATGTTCACCCATTGGTAATGTACTATAATAAAGATATCTTAAACCAAGCTGGTGTTACTAGTATTCCTACAAATGGAGAACAATTAATGACTGCAATGAAAATGGTTAAAGAAAAAACTGGTAATTGGGGATTATTAATTGATGAACCTTATGAATTACCTCGTACCTTTATTTCACTTATTGGTCAACAAGGTGGGTCTATCTTAAATTCAGATAATACAAAAGCAAATATTAATAATGAAAAAGGTATAAAAGCTTTATCTTATCTTCAAGATTTAGTAAATAAAGACAAATTAACTCCAAGTGAAGTTGATTATGATTCTGCAATGAATTTATTTAAATTAGGAGAAGCTGCTTTCTATATCAATGGTGTATGGGCAACTGGTACTTTAGAACAAGAAAAAGATTTAAATTTAGGCGTTATGCCATTACCTTCTATTTTCTCTCAAAATGCTGCTTGGTCTGATTCTCACACTTTTGCTATTCCAAATCAAAAGAATATTGGAGAAGATAAAATTGAAGCTGCTGTTAAATTTATTAAATGGGCCACTGCTCATGGAGAAATGTGGGCAAAAGCTGGCCATATTCCAACTAGAGAAAGTGTTTACAAAAAAAGTGAGTTTAAGGCTTTACCATTTAGAGCTGATTATTCTGCTGCATCAAGTTTTGCAATGGACACTCCTAGAACACCTGCATGGAGTCAAATTTATAATGCAATTAATGAAAATATTCAAATTGCAGTTCGTCAGAATTTAGATCCACAAGTTACTTTAGTTAAATTGGAAAGTGAAATAAACAACATTATTTCTACATATTAAATTTAGAATATAGTATTCAAAAGTCTTTAATTAGATTTTTGAATACTAATACAAAAGGAAATCATTGTATGGCAATACCAGGAAATAACAACAGAAAAGATGGTATATTATTTTCAATTCCATTTTTAATAATTTATATAGTGTTTATGCTAGTTCCATTATTTTTTGGTTTATATATTAGTTTTAATAAGTGGAATATACTATCAGGGGCAAGCTTTAATGGAATTGATAATTATATTACATTGTTTAAAGATGCAAAGTTTATGTCATCGCTTTGGAATACTTTAAAGTTTGTTTTATTATCAACTCCACCTCTATTAATTATTGGATTTTTAATGGCTCTAGCAATAAATGGGAAATCTCCTTTTAAAGGAATTATGGAAAATGCATATTTTATTCCATACATTTTTTCTATGACGGTAATTGCCACGCTTTGGGCTTGGTTGTTTCAAAAAGATTTTGGAATAATAAATCATTATATAGAAACTTTAGGGTTTTCTCCAATTGGCTGGTTAACTAATGAAAAAGTTGCTATGCATTCTGTAGTAGTAGCAACTGTTTGGTGGACGGCAGGATTTAATATGATATTAATGAGCGCTGGTATGAAGCAAATATCAAAAGAAATATATGAAAGTGCATCTATAGATGGAGTTACTGCTTTTAGAAAAATATTTAATATTACAATACCTCTATTAAAACCAACTTTAGTTCTTTGTTTGATTTTACAAGTTATTGCTTCATTTAATATATTTGGACAAGTTTTTGTTATGACTGGAGGCGGACCTCATGGAGCTACAAGAGTTTTAGTTCAATATATTTATGAGACAGGATTTACTTATTTCAAAATGGGCTATAGTGCTGCCATGTCATATATTTTATTTTTAATAATTATGATAATTTCATTTGTTCAATATTTATTACTGGGGAAAAATGATGAATAATAATAAAAAAAATATAATTAGAATAATTGAGATATTTTGTATATTAATTTGGGTTTTTCCATTAGTTTGGCTTATAATTACTAGTTTAAAATTAGAAAATGAGGTAATCACTAAAACTTTTTCTTTTTTTCCAAATCATCCAACATTTGCAAATTATATAAAAGCTTTTCAATCAACAAATATACTAAGATGGTTAATTAACTCAATAATTGTTTCTACTTTAACAATGTTATTTACGCTAATCGCAGATGCTCCAATTGCATATGCTTTTGCGAAAATAAAATTTCCTGGTCGTGGTATTATCTTTTGGCTTGTAATGGCAGGGATGATGATTCCTCCACAAGTCTTAATTGTTCCATTGTATCTTCAATTTAATCAAATGGGATTAATAAATACTTTAGCCGCGGTTATGTTACCAAGAATAGCATTGCCGATAGGAATTTTTATACTTAAACAGTTCTTTGAGGGTATTCCTAATGCATTGGAAGAAGCTGCATTTATTGATGGAGCTTCAAGAATTCGTATATTTACTCAAATAATTATACCACTCGGCAAATCAGCTATTGTTACTGTTGTTATTTTAAGTTTTATAAATACTTGGAATGATTTTTTGTGGCCATTAATTGTTATCAACGATACACTAAAATATACTATTACTGTTGGAATAGCAAATTTTCAAGGAACTCATGGGACAGAATATTCACTTATTATGGCTGGGGCTGTTATCGCTTCGTTACCTCAATTTGTATTTTATTTCTTCTTTAAGAAAAATATAATTGAAGGAATTGCTATGTCAGGAATTAAAGGATAATTTATGGAAACCCTTGTGCTAGAAAATGATAGTATTCAAATTGGTTGTTCTAATAATTTTTATATTAAGAATAAACCTAAAATAATTTATAATGGGAAAAATAGCATATTAAAAGATATTAATATCAATTTAAATAAAATTAAATATTTTTTCGATTGTGGAGCAACAATTGAAGATCAAATAAATATTGAAGATAGAAATTTAATATCAATAAATAGATCTTGGTCATTAGTTAGGAGAGGAGAATATAGATTAATATCTTATTTTACTTATGATGATGAAAATTTAGAAAATCACGTAATGGTGCCTGGAATCTTATATGATGGTAATCTTCAAGGGGTGGGGTTGTTCCCTTCTTATTATGAGTCTAATATATGGTCTTTTTGTGAAACAAGAATGAGTGTTCCTTCGTGTGCTCAATTATATAATGGTAAAAAAATATTATCTTGCAGTATATTACCGACTATTAAAAAAGAAACTTTATCAAGTGTAAGTTATGATCGTCATGGAATAAGAATAGTAATTCCATCAAATGAGTGGCCAAAAAGTTATAAAGGGAAAAAAAATTTAGTAGATACTATTGATGATATAGCTTCTTCAATTATTGTTGAAGATCAAACAAAAATAGTAGAAAAAAAAATATTTGTATTTAATGAAAGTTCACGAGATAGATATTTATCATATAAAACCTTAATTTCACAATTGGAACCTTTTTCAGTTTCAAGTGGTAATTACTACTCTTGGCAAACTTATTCAGTTAGAAAGTTTACTCGTTTATTAAATTTAATTAGAAAAAGTGATGACAATAAAGCCTATTTAGTTATGGGAGAGGGAAATGGTGATTTGCAAAGTCATTATAATTATACTGCTGCTTCATTTTTGGTGAAAAGTTTAGAAGCAGCCTTTCTCTTAACAAAAGAAAAAGAAATTATTCAGGATGTTACAATAGAATATAAGAAAGCTAGAGAAAAACTTGCAAAAAGATTTAATTTAAATGATGATGAAAATTTAATGTTTGCTATTTCGAAATTAATTGGCGAATTTTTTTTAAAATTTGAAATTTCAGAGGGGGTACATCAAGATTGTTATGATCTTGAGAGAAATATATTTGGGGGTTATTTAGGTATTGGAGAGCATAATGAATTTGAAATGCAAATTAATACTAGATGTAACGGTGAGACAATGTTAAACTATGTTCTTCTATATAATTCACTAAAAAAAGAAAATATTTTAGTACCAGATTTTATCAATATAGCAAAAAGGGTTGCAAGATTTTATTGTGATAATCAACTTCATAATGGATCTTTTGGTAGGTGGTGGACAAAAGATGGAAGGCCAATGGATATTAGCGGAACAAATGGTGTTCATATAGCAGTTTTTTTGATTGAATTATTAACAAATATTGATAAGGAAAATTGTTTATATCTAGATATTAAAACAGCTTTATATCAAGCTTATGATTATTATAATAAAATGGTTTATGAAAATAAATTTTATGGTGATACGCTTGATGCTGATTCAGTAGATAAAGAGGCTGCAGTTGTTTTATTGAGATTTTTTTTAGATTTATATGAAATAGAAAAAAACATTTGTTATTTAGAGAGTGCTAAAAAAGTAGTTAATTTCTTACTAACTTGGGTGTGGCAATTTAATAGTTTTATAGAAAGTAATTCACCACTTGGTGAGAGAAGTTTTTCAACAAAAGGAATGAGTAGTGTTTCTGTTGCTCATAATCATTTAGATTTTTATGGTATTGCAATTAGTTATGATTTATTTAGATTACATAAATATTCAAAAGATTCTTTTTATAAGAATCAAGGAATAATTATGGCAAAAGCTTGTTGTCAATTAATATCAAACCCTAAAGATAGATTAGATAGGGATCCTTATTTTGATGGATGGCAGCCTGAACAAATTAATCATACAGACTGGGATTATTTTAATAATTCACAAAGAGCTAATGGAAGTTTTTATATTGATATTGCTTGGGTTACTGTTTTAGGCCTAAGTTCTTATTACAAAATAAAAAAAGAATTTGAAGAGTATTTAGTTTAAATTATTTTAAGATAATAAATCGGACACCTATTACTTAATTAAAATAATATGATATGCTACATAAAATTTTTATATCTAAGAAATAAGGATATTTTTATGAATATAGCAATTGACGTTGTTTTAACAATGATTATTTTGATAAGTATTGGGTTTTTTATTTATGATAAGCCTTGGGCTGGTGATAAAGCAATTACATTAATCAGTAAACTATTAATAAATGTAAGTTTACCTTGTATGCTTCTATATAATATGGTTAATTCTGTAACACATGATCAACTAATTTCATTTGGAGCTTTATTGCCTCTAACAATTTTATTATTGGTTATTCTTTATTATTTTTCTTTTTTTGTTGCTAAACTTTTTAAAGTTAGAAAAGGCCGTCAATGGACTTTTGCAATGATGGGGAGTGTTTCAAACTCTATTTTTTTAGGTTTACCTGTTTGCACAATGATTTTTGGAATGGAGAGTGTCCCTTTAGTAATGCTTGGTTTTATTTCAGGAAGCATGGTCTCTCTTTCTATTGGAATATATGGAATTATTCAAGATGCTTCATATTTAGGTGTAAATAATGCACATTTAAATGTATTGACTCAATTAAAAAATATGTTTCTTAATCCTATAATGGTATCATTATTATTAGGGTTATCATTTAATTTGTTAAATATAAAATACTTTCCAAGTTTAAATACATCTTTAGGCTATGTCTCTAATATGACAACACCACTTTCATTAATATTTATTGGTATGTATATTAAAACAATGAAACTTAAAGAATTTGCACCTGATAAAGATACAGTAATCGTTTTATTAATAAGATTTATTATTGCTCCTATTTTTGCATATGGTTTTTATATTCTTTTTGTAAAATTTGGCTTGTATATAGATCAATATGCTATTAATGTTTTAGTAGTTCAGATTGCTTGTTGTGTTTTAACAATGACATCTATCTTTGCAATTGAATATAAGGCTGATGGAAAATTTGCAACAAAAACTGTTGCTTTAAGTAATATTGTATTTCTATTCTTTCTTCCAATTTATATAATATTACTATCTTAATTTATGAGGTATATTAATGACTGTTCTAATAATTCATTCTTCTCCTAGATCTAATGGTTGCTCCTCAAATATTGCAAAAAATATTGCGTCCTCTCTAAAATATGATAAATTAATAGAAATAAATTTACATAAAGAAGATCTTCCATATTGTGCGGGCTGCTTAAATTGTGTGAGAAAAGGAATTGAATATTGTCCTCATAGTGAGCAAACACTGTCATTTAGAGATAAAATGCTAAAATCTGATATTATTATTGTTGCTGCTCCAGTATATATAATGCATATGAGTGGTCAATTAAAAACGATGTTAGATCATTATCCTTCTTTATTTATGATACATAGACCTGAAAAAAACATGTTTAATAAGTCAGTAATTATTATTGCTACTGCAGCGGGCGGGGGAGCAAAACAAACTGTTAAAGAAATTAAAGGATGTTTTAATTATTTCGGTGTATCAAAAGTATATAAATTACCATTAAATGTTCAAGCTGAGCAATACAAAAGTATTACTGCTGAAAAGAAAGCCGAAATCGAAAAAAAATCAAATAAATTAATTAAAAAAGTTAATAAAAATATTAATAAAAAGAAGACCTTAATAAAAGTTAAATTTTATTTTTACCTCTTTAGAATGGTTATAAAAAAAGGTGCGGGGTTTGATTCAGATTATAAGTACTGGACAGATATGGGTTGGTATTCAAAAGAGAGACCTTGGAAATAGTTTATAATATTTTTCTTTATTAAAATATTTTATATGGTAAAATGATTTAAAAGGAAAAATTATGGATAATAATAATAATGAAGTTAAGTTCGTTGAGAAAATAACTTATAGTACAGGTATTTTAGGTCAGAATTTAATATACAACATGATGGCTATGTATATTCTTTTCTATTTTACAGATATTTTATCAATACCAGCCTCTATAGCAAGTGTAATTATAATTATTGCAAGTTTATGGGATGCTGTAAATGACCCTATTATGGGTATGATTGCAGACAATACTAGATCTAGATGGGGAAAGTTTAGACCCTATCTTATTTTTGGTTCATTTTTAATTGGAATAATAACTATTCTTTGTTTTTCAAATGTATCCTCTTCATTAAATATTAAAATAGCATATGCTGCAATAACGTATATATTATGGGGAATGATTTTTACATCCTGTGATATCCCAATTTGGGCACTCTCTTCAGTTGTATCATCAAAATCAAAAGAAAGAGACCAACAAATAACTTTTGGAAAAGTTGGAGCAACTATTGGTGTTGTAATTTCTTCTGTATTATCAGTTCCAATACTTAATTTATTTGGTGGAGAAAGAGCTTCAAAAGCTTATTTTTATCTTGCAATTATTTTTGCTGGAGTAGGTTGTATATTAATGTTTTTTACAGGAATTTTCTCAAGGGAGAGAATTAAACCTAATGTTAATAAAATTTCTTTTAAAGAGAATATAAAAACAATAATTTTTAATAAACCCTTATTACTTTTAATGATAGCCTTATTTATAGTTAATTTTATAAATAGTATAAGACAAAGTGTTCAAATATATTTTGCTGTATATACTTGGGGTAATGCAAACTATATGACTTTAATTGGCTTGTCATTAGTAATTGGAATGTTATTTGGAATGATAATTTCTCCTTTCTTATTAAGTAAATTTAAAAAAAGAAATGTTTATTTTATCACATGTATTTGTGCTTGTATTGTAAGTGCAGCTCCATATTTTATTGATTATTCAAATGTAACATTAGGATTAATTTTAATTGGATTATCCTTTTTATTCAGTGGAATTGCTATGATAATTACAACTAGTATGTTAGTTGATACAATTGATTATGCTGAAGTTCAAAATAATTTTAGATCAGAAGGTATTGTTTTTTCAATGAATACCTTTTTAACAAAATTAGGAGCTACAATTTCAAGATTAATTCTTGGAGTTAGTTTAGTTGTATTAAAATATGTAGAAAATGCTCCTAGAACTCCTCGTCTACAATCAGGTTTTAGCTTTATGGTTTATATAATTCCAGCAATTGCTTTTTTATTAGCAATTATTCCTATATATTTCTATAAATTAGATGAGGTAGAGTTAAAGAAAATAAAATCAATTTTAGAAAATAGGAGAGTGGAAGATGGATCAAATGCTTAGTCAATTATTTCAAGCACCAAAACTTGATGATGCAAAATGTGTATTATGTGTTCAACCTCATAGTGATGATAATGAAATTGGTATGGGAGCAACAATAAAAAAACTTGCAGATATGGGATGTGAAATTCATTATTTAACTGTTACTGATGGAAGATTAGGAACTGAAGATGTTAATCAAGATTTAAATGAATTAGTAAAAATAAGAAGAGAAGAAGCTATTAATGCAGCAAAAATATTAGGTGTTAATAATTTTCATTTTTTTGATTATAAAGATGGTAGTTTAAAAGATACTAGAGAATTAAGTTATAAAATTTCTGAATTAATAAGAACTATTAAATCAGATTATGTATTTGTTTGTGATCCAAATAATAAATATGAAGCTCATTTAGATCATATAATTGTTGGACAAGCTGTTTCTCAAGCGGTATTAAGTAGTTCATTAGCTTATTACCCTGAAGATACAAAAACAAGCCCTTTTGAAGTTAGTGCAATTGGATATTATTTTACATCAGCTCCAAACACATTTATTGATATAAGTAATGAAGTGAGTTATCAATTTGATGCTATGGAAGTTCATAAATCACAATTCAATGATCAATTATTATATTTATTTAAGAGTTATTTATTAAATCAATACAAAGAATATGCAAAAGATAGTGAGAACGAACTTTCTCAGGGTTTAAAATTATTAAGACCTCTACATTTGCACTGTATAATTGAAGCAAGCAATATTTAAATTAAATAATTTAAGATTATTATATGTTTTAAAAAAGCCTCCTTATAGAATAATTTCTACTTTGGAGGCTTTTAAAATAAATATAAAGAATATAATTAAATTAATTTTCTAAACAAATTTTTAAAATACGTTGTTCATTATATCTGGTTAATGCAATACAGGCTAATACACAAAGAACCGCAGCACTAATTGAAGCTAATCTATAACCCATTACACCTTGAGCAGCAAAACCTGTAAAAATTAACATTGCAAAAGATTGCCCTAACTTAAAAGCAAAAGTTCTTGCTGCAAAAAACATCCCATTTCTATTTTGCTTTGTATTAATTTCATCTTCTTGTGCTACATCAGCAACCATTGCTTGAGGTAATATTCCTAGTATTGCCATTGAAACAGAAGCTATTGCGACAATTAAAACACCCCAACTTAAACCTCCAAATCCGATAATACCAGAGAATGCGGTCAACATATAATCTATTGCAAAAAGAAGGAATGCAAACATAACCATTCGTTTTTTACCAAATTTAGGAGCCAAAATATTTACAAAAGGATACCATAACAGGGAGAGTGCGGTCATCAAAACAAATAATGTAGCACTATGACTTTCTTGTAAGCCCATTAATGAAACAACAAAGAAGGGTAATCCTGTTTGGAATATTGTTAAGGCAGTAAAATATAGTACATCACTATAAACAAAGCTTCTAAAATCTTTATTTTTGAATGTTAATTTTAGAGATTGGAAAGCATTTTCACTACTTGGTTCTACTTGTTTTAATTTTCTTTCATCTATGAAAAATGTTGGAATTAACATTAATATACAAGCAATAACAGAAAGAGAACCAAAGGTTATTCTCATAGCTGTAACTCTATCAACACTTTGAGCTAGTATATTCCAAATAACTGGAGCGACATAAGCCAATGAAGTACCAACAATAAATGTTAAAGAAATAGCTGTGCTAACAGCAATTCTACTTTTTTGATCATGTCCAATTACAGGGATTAATGCGTTGTATGGGGTACAATAAATAGTCATACAAAGATAAAAACCCATTAATGTAATAAAAAGCCAGAATGTATTTATATTAGAAATTGCATTTTTAGGAGCAAAGAATACTAAAGTAGTAACTATAGAAAAAGGAATTGCAATTTTTTTCATAAATGGAATTCTTCTTCCTTTTGGATTTTGTGATCTATCACTTAAATTTGCAATTAAAGGATCAGTGAAAGCATCAAATATTCTTCCTATAAAAGTAATTAATCCAATAATAGTGATTACTCTAAAAAGGACATTACCTTGTTGAATAAATAAAGTTTGACCCGCAAGAATTGATTCTTGTGATGGTTGATAAAAATATACAAGCCAGTTTGAAATAATCCCAGCGAGCATAGCCCAACCCATTTGCCCTAGGGCGAATATCCAGATAGTAGGTGTCATTATATCTCCTTTTTGCAATAATATATTGCCACATTTATTTGCATTTTTAATTTTTGCTCAGTGTTAATCAAAGAATCCAATGGAATCAAAGAAGGACTTACAGTTCCTTTTATACATGTTTGTAAAAGTGATGAAGAAATTGAATAATAAAAAGAATCAAAATCAATATTATCTCTAAATGTTTTATCTTCTAATCCTTTTTGATATATCCTTTTTGCTATTATGTAAAAGGATTTAAACATTCTATTATATGAATCTTCAATATCATTATCCATTTTATTAAAAGTAATGAAATTATCAAACTCAGATAGAAATTTTAAGAACTTTTTATTTTCTTTATAAAATACAATGTATTTATTTAATAATTCTTCAAATTCAATTATTGCAGGCTTATCTAAAAATTGGATTGAATTTACTTCAGGGATTAAATTTTCTATAATTTTATTCAAATTATAAATTGCACATTTACATACTAAAGTTTTTTTGTTTTTAAAATATCTGTATAAAGAGGCTACTCCGATATTTGATTTTTCAGCTATTTCATTAAAGGTTACTTTTTGAATTCCTTTTTCACTCATTAAAAGCAAAGTTTCTTCAAATATTTTTTCTAAATTTTTTTCTTTATATTTTTCTACAGTTGTTGAAAAATTATCCATTGACAGCTCCTAATTTGTAATGATAGTATTACTATCACAATGATAGTAATACTATCATTAGAATTTTAGTTTGTCAAAATATATTTTAGGAGTAAATATGGAAATTTTTTCTAACCCAATAAAAAAGAAAGATGAAAAAAAAGCAATTAAGACTTATAAAAATAATAAGAAGAAATTTGGAGATGATTCTAAATCTATATATCATTTAGGTCTTGATAGAAATCCTATTTTAGACAAGCTAGGAACTTTAAAATTAATTGAAAGCAATGATTCTTTGAATTTAGATGTAAAAAATCCTGTTGTAATTGGAAATATAAGAATGGGATATGGACATTATAGGATAGCAATGGCAATGTGTAGTGCTGCTAAATATTTAAATAAAACACCTCTTTGGATGGATTTAGCTTCATTTGAAAATACAACTTGTTCAAAATTAATTAAACATCAAAATGAATTATATTCTATGGGCTCACGATGGTCACAAAAGTATCCTTTATTTAACAAATTTTATTGGGAACCCTTAAATAGTGTTGGATTTGCAAAATTAAGCTACAATGCTATAGATTTAGAAAATGCAAAATTGATGACTCCAATTTTCAATGATTTACCAAAAGATATTCCTTTTGTAGGAACACATTCATGGACAGCACAAGCGGCTAATGAAGCTAATTTAACTAAAGTTATTAATGCTATTCCAGATAACTGGCCTATGGCTTTGCATTTTGCTCCCGGAGCATTACATACAGTTCAAACTAATTCTTCTTATTGGGGTTATAGAACTTTAAGAAATATGGGTGGTGATGGTATTCATAACTTAAGTGAATCAGATATTAAAATGGTTGGTCATTATGTAGACCATGAATTAGTTTCGAATATTGATGTAGATTGTAATAGAAGAATAAAAAGTGCCAAAAACTGTGAAAAATTAATCGTATTGTTAACAATAGGAGGTGCTGGGGCACAAGAGTCTTTATATAATAATATAATTAATTATCTACGTGATAAAGCTATTGTTCTTGTTAATGTTGGTGATCATAAAACAGTTTTTGATAATATGAGAGATAAATTTAAATCAGCAAAAGTTCATGAAGGTGTTTCTGATATTGATAAATTGAATTTGAGTGAAGGCATTCATTTGTTTTATGATTCTGATATTTTTAGTGCTGTATATAATACCAATATATTAATGAGAATGTCTGATTTATTAATCACTAAACCAAGCGAACTATCTTTTTATCCTATTCCAAAATTAATGTTAAAGAGAGTCGGTGGCCATGAAAAATGGGGTGCTGTTCATGCTAGTGAAATTGGTGATGGTACTTATGAGTGTGAAACAGAAAATCAAACTCTTAATATGTTAAAATTATTAATTGAAAACCCAGAATCAAGAATTATCATGAATAACTCTATTATTGAAGCTAATAAAATAGGGATTTATGATGGAGCTTATAAAGTAATTGAAGCGGCTTTTAATAGATAAAAAGTTTTCTTTTTTAATATTAAATTAACTTGTTGTTTATATAAGCAGCAAGTTTTTTTTAACTATTTAAATCTTAATTCACTTTTTTCTAATAATTTCTAAATAAATTAAGATTACTTTTTAGTAAATTTAATTTAGGAGAAATCTAATGAAAAGAAAATTAATCTTATTATTAGCAATCACATGTTCTTGTTTTTCTATTTTTGCGCAAGGCAGTAAAGAACTCACAATTAGTAATCCAATTTTAACTAATAAAAATGCAAAAAATGTCATTTTATTAATTGGAGATGGAATGAGCATAGCCCAAATAGCAACAACAGATGCTTTTTTAGGAGCTTCTGAGAATACTTATGATAAACATTTGAATTTTGAGAATTTTAAAAATCAAGGTTTAACAACAACTTATGCTCAAGATAGACTAATTACTGACTCAGCAGCTGCTGGTACTGCACTAGCCACTGGTAGTAAAACATACTGTGGTGGGATTTCAGTGGATATTAATAAAAATAATTTAAAAACTATTTTAGAATATGCTCAAGATTTGAATAAATCTACTGGTATTGTAACATCAACACGTGTTACACATGCAACTCCAGCTGTATTTTTAGCAAATAATATAGATAGAGATGCAGAAAATGAAATTGCAGTTGATGAAGCTTATAGTAATGTGACTTTTTTAGCTGGTGGGGGATATAGGAATTTTATTTCTCCAAATAATTCTTACAATTTGAAATCGAAGAGAACAGATGATAGAGATTTAATTGTTGAAATGGAAAAAATGGGATATATCAGTTTTATTGGTGAAAATGATACAACTAAGTTTTTAAATTATAATCCTAAAAAAGATGATAAAATAGTTGGATTGTTTGCAGCATCACATTTAGATTATGCTATAGATAAAGCAAATCAACCAACACTTTCACAAATGACAAGTAAAGCAATTGAGACTTTATCTCAAGATAATGATGGGTTTTTCTTAATGGTAGAAGGTGGTAGAATTGACCATGCTTGTCATGCAAATGATGCTGTAAGTGCAATTGAAGATACACTTGCTTTTGAAGAAGCTGTACAAGTTGCTATAGATTTTTACAATGAAAATCCAAATGATACTTTGATAATTGTTACAGGGGATCATGAAACTGGTGGATTAACTTTAGGCTTTGCAGCTACTGCGTATGAAAGTGCTTATAACCAATTACAGAACCAAAAAATATCTTATGAAAGATATGGTATTGATTATTTTAATAAATACAAGAAATCTCATGATTTATCAAATTGTAGTGTAAATGATTTAATTGGAGATTTGGATTATTATTTTGGATTAAACAACCTATCACAAGACGAGATTATATCTCTAGATGATGCTCTAAAGAGATCTATTGCTGGTGAAATAATAAAAGGCTCACAAATTAATGATTATCTGTTGTATGGTGGATATGAACCATTTATTATGGAAATAACACACATTCTAAATAAAAGAGCTGGTGTAGCCTTTACTTCTTATTCTCATACTGCTGTTCCTGTTGGAACTTTTGCCTTAGGTGTTTCAAGTGAGAAAGTAAATGGTATGTTTGATAATACAGATATTTTTAATATCATTTATGATGCAATGTTTGCTAATAACTAATTAAAATGGAAAAAAAGAATTTTAATGTAAGTAAACAATTTTCAATTTTTTTAACAATTCTTACTTTATTAATAGCTTTTATTCCAAATAGTTTTAATTCAACACAACCACTAAAAACTTATAAAGCTAAAGTGGTTAGTGTTGATAATACTAATTTAGAACAATATGGAATTTCTAAAGTTGGAAGTCAAAGTTTGAAAGTTGAATTATTAAATGGTGAATATAAAGGGCAAATAGTAAAAGGTGTTAATTATTTGATGGGGAAGATGGAGCTTGATAGTGTTTATGAAAATGACATGAAAGTATTAGTAAAACCTTATATTGTAGATAATAAAATTAACAGCGTTACTTTGTTAGGATATTATAGAATTGATATTGAAATTATTTTAATGATACTATTTGGAACATTTTTAATATGTTTTGCAGGTTGGACAGGCTTTAAAGCATTAATATCTTTTTGCTTTTCTGCAGTTATGATTTTTAAAATTTTATTACCTATGTTTTTACTTGGGTTTAATCCGATAATTATTTCTATGATTGTTGTAATAATATTGTCTTTTGTAATTATATTTATAATAGGTGATTTTTCAAAAAAAGGATTTGCAGCTTTTTTAGGAACTGTAAGTGGTGTTGTTGTAACTTGTTTATTATCTATAATTTTTACTGACTTATTAAAAATAAGTGGAGCTGTAAAGCCTTTTATGGAAACCCTGTTATATAGCGGGTATTCTAATATAAATATTACAGATATTTTTATTTCTGGTATATTTATGGCAGCCAGTGGTGCTTTAATGGATATTTCGATGGATGTTGCTACTAGCATAGAAGAGGTTTATTTTCATAATAGTCAATTAACACAGACTCAGTTGATTTTATCAGGATTAAGGGTAGGTAGAACAGTAATTGGTACTATGACTACTACTTTATTATTAGCTTATTCAAGTAGTTATATGGGATTTTTGTTAGTTTTTTTAGCACAGGGCACTTCTTTAATACAAATATTAAATTTAAATTATGTAAGTTCTGAAATCTTAAATACTGTTATTGGTAGTTTTGGTTTAGTGTTGACTGCTCCATTAACAGCTATAATTGCTGGTATTTTATATTCAAAAGGAAATACACAAAAATAATTTTTTTCATTATGTTTTTAAAAACTAATTGAAAGATGAATAAATTAATACTATATTGTTATATGAGCTTAGATTTATAATCAATATTAATTATGAAAAAAGCCTAAGTTCGAATATTGCTATGTGGTAATGTTTGATTTAAAATTAATTTACATAAAGGATAAGGGAGAGAGAAAATGAAAAAATTATTAAGCACATTATTCGTACTATTTTTTATAAGTTTAACAATGTTTGCTAATGGGCAAAAAGAAAATTCACCTGTTGCAGCTGATGAACCAGTTGTTTTAGAATGGTGGACATGGGATCCTGATATGAAAGAAAAGAATCAGGAGATTATTGCTAAATATGAAGCAATGCATCCAAACGTAACAATAAATAATACTATAGTAAGTACAAAAGAGTATTGGACTAAGATTAGAATCTTAGCAAACCAAAATAAGCTTCCAGATGTATTTACAATGAGTTCTAGTACACTAGAAGAATGGACAGAAAATAATTTAGTATTACAATTAGATAAATTTATTGACAGTGATGATACAAGAGATAAGTTTTATCCCTCATTATTAGATGCTGTTAAAGATGTAAGCGCAACAGATCATTATTATGCACTTCCATTCGCACTTGTAACAACTAATTTATTTTATAATAAAGATGCATTTGATAAAGCTGGATTAGCATATCCAAATGATGATTGGACTTGGGATGATTTTAGAAATGCCGCAAAGAAATTAACTATTGATAAGGATAATGATGGGAAAATTGATCAATATGGGTTCTGGTTCTATGGTAGATATACTCACATAGAATCTTGGATATATGCAAATGGTGGTAATTTATTAAATCGCGCTACTATGAGATTTGAACCAGATGCAGCTGCTTTAGAAGCATTAAAAATGTTAACAAATCTTGTTTTAGTTGATAAGAGTGCTCCATCACAAAAAGATATGAGTTCTGTAAGACAACAAGATGTATTCCCACAACAAATGGCTGCTATGTGGGTAGATGGATCTTGGAATATTGATAACAATAGAAATGTAGCTGATCCGTCCCTTAATTGGGGAATTGCAAAGATTCCAACAGGTCCTAGTACTAACAATCCAATAACTTATGCATGGGCAGATGCTTATTCAATTGCACCAAATACTAAATATCCACAAGAAGCTTGGAATTTTACTAAGTATGTAGCAGGAGAAGGTTTATCTTTAGATATGTATATGGCAGGAAAGATTCCATCTTATAAAGCATTAACAGAATCAGATGCTTTTGATGATCCTAATCAAAAACCTTCTGAAATGTATATCTTAAAAGAGCAAGCTGCTAGTCCAATGAAAACTTCATTTACAAAAGGTTGGAGTGAATGGAGAGGTTATGGAGCTGCTGAAGCTTTAGGCTTTAATGGATTAATTGATGGCGTTATAAATGGAGAGATGACTTTAGATCAAGCTCTTGTAAAAGGCGAAAAATCAATTAACACTGTTCTAAGTAGATATTATAAATAATTTATTAAAATACTATGGTTACTTTTTGTAGCCATAGTATTCCATTGTATCTTTTAAAAAGGAAAATTAATGAAAAATAAGAAGTTATTGTGGCACGGCAGATTTACTCCTTGGGTATTCTTATTGCCAACTTTAGTTGGTTTATTGGTATTTAGATTAATTCCTATTGTTTGGGCTTTTATATTGAGTTTTACTCAGTGGTCATTATTAGGTTCCCCAAAGTTTGTTGGCTTAGTAAATTACTTTGAAGCTTTTAAAACTGATACCTTTATTCAAACTATTTCAAATACAATTGAATTTTCAATAATATATGTAATTGGATCTATTTTATTTGGTCTTATATTAGCTGTATTAATAAATATTAAATTGAAATCGATAGCTTTCTTTAGAGCATTAATATATTTACCTGTTGTAACCTCAGCAGTAGCAGTAGGTATTGTCTGGAACTGGATTTTAGGACCAAATTTAGGTTTATTAAATTCAATATTAGAATCTTTAAATTTACCAGCCCCTTATTGGTTAGGAGATCCAAAGCTTGCCCTAACAACAGTAGCAAGTGTACAAGTATGGAAAATGGCTGGATACAGTATGATATTATTTTTAGCAGGCTTACAAGGAATATCTGAACAAACTCTTGAAGCTGCAATAGTAGATGGAGCAACAAAATTTCAAAGGTTCTTTAAAGTTACACTTCCAATGTTAACACCAACTGTATTTTTTGTACTAACGGTATCAATTATTGATTCATTTAAAAACTTTGAATTAATATATGCAATGACTAAAGGCGGGCCTCAAAATTCAACAAACACATTAGTTTATGATGTATATTTAAATGCATTTGTATATTATCGAGTAGGATATGCATCATCAGTAGCTTTTGTATTGTTAATTTTTGTAGGATTATTAACTATTTTTAATTTCTACATTAAAAAGAACTGGGCACAGCCATTGGAGTAGGATATGAGTAAAATAAATAATAAAGTGAATCCTATTCGACTTGTTTTAATTATTATAGCATCTTTAATTGCTATATTCCCTTTTTTGTGGATGTTACAAAACTCTTTTAATACAGAACAAAATATATTTTCTAAAGGTATTTTTAAAATACCCGATTTATTATTTAAATCAAATATGTTTGAGAATTATAAGATTGTAATTGGTAAATATAATTTTGGAAGATATACTTTAAACTCAATTTTTATATGTTCATTAGCTTCATTAGGCCAAGTTATTATTTGTACTTTAGGTGGTTTTGTTTTTGCAAGAATGACATTTAGAGGAAGTAAAGTAGTCTTTACGCTTTTATTAATTACATTAATGGTTCCAGTCCAAGTAACAATAATCCCAGAATATTATATTATGATGAAATTAAATTGGTTAGATACTTTCTTACCATTAATTGTACCATCTTTTTTGGCTGGTGCTTTTGGAACATTTATGTTAAAAGAATATTTTGAACAAATACCAGATGCATTATTAGATGCTGGAATTATCGATGGTGCAAATGCTTGGAAGATGTATATTTATATATTCTTACCACAATGTTCAGCACCAGCAGCTACATTATTTATAATAGCATTCATGAATAACTGGAATGACTTATTAAGACCTATGTTATATTTAACTAAAGAGAGTTTGTATACAGTTACTCTTGGATTAACACAGTTTCAAAGTCAATATTCAGCAAAATGGAATTTATTATTAACAGGCAGTGTATTGTCTATTTTACCATTAGTAATAGTATTTATTTTTGCACAAAAATATATTATTGAAGGCTCTGTTTCTTCTGGAATTAAAGGATAAATAATGAATAGTCGAGTTGAAGAGGTATTTTTGGATGATGGAAATATTCAAAAATACCAATTAGTTACGGGTTTTGAGTGGGATAAATTAGATTTCAAGTCACCTAAATTTGATAAAAAAGTTATAAAATCAATGGCTAGATTGTATGATGTAAATATTATAGTAAAAAATCCAAATTTATATGGGTATTTAGTTTTTTTTAATTGTAGTTTAGAAAATATTGATTTGAATAGAAATACTAGTATTGGTTATATTTTTAATGATCAATTATTATTGAATTATTATTTTAATAAAGCAAATGATGAGAAAAAAGTTAAAATTTTAAATAATCAATTAATTTTTGAAGATAATAATTTACAAGTTATTTATGATAATTTATTAGAAAATAATTTAATTGCAATATCTAAAGGAGCCCTTGATACAATTGTTTTTATGCCAGTTTCTTCTAATATGGGATATTTAAGTGATATAAAAGCAAATAATTTATCAGTAAATAGCCATTTTTTCTTAATGGATAAAACAGATATTGATTCTCCGTATGATGAATTAGGTACTCCACATAGTTTAGCATTAAAGAACTCAAAAATTTTATTACCACCATTAAATCATCGAGAATGTCTATTAATTGATTACAACAATAATGCTAAAATTGAAAATTTAGAAGTTGATGATTTAAAAGTGCTAATTGATAAAATTATTTATGAGAATGAAGTAAATTGTAAATTTTTTTATAGGCCTGAAAATAGAATTACTCCAAAAACACTTGGTTGCGATTTAATAATTGTTAAAGATAAAGTTGTTGCTATTAAAAAAGGTGGTGAATCTTATATTCCAATGGCAGGTTTCATTATTCAAGTTGAAAATCAAATAGAAGTTAAAAATAATAAAATTGAATATGCTGGAGAAAAGATAAATTATAAATTTGGAATTCAAGTTGGCCCTGCAATGACCATTAATAATAAGCAAACAACAAAATTGGATTGTCCTTTTTACAAAGGAGACGGCGTTCCTTATCCTTCAACTGTGTATCCTTTAGACTTTGATAAAGCAAGAGCTGCAAGAATAGGTCTTGGTACTTATAAAAATGAGCCAATATTAATTTGGGCTGAAGGGGCTGGAAAATTAGGATATATTAAAAAAGAAGAAAGTTGCGGAGCTTCTCTTTTAGAGTTTTCCTCTTTCTGTAATGATTATGGAATAGAAAATTTAGTTAATTTAGATGGTGGAGGCTCAGCTCAACTAATTTATAAAGGTAAAAGAGCTTTAAAAATTGCTGATAGAGAGATAGATAAAATAACGGAAGCTGAGAGACCAATTCCACTAGGATTAGTTATTAATTAAATCTTTAATTGAATTGTTTTTTAGGTATTTAAACAAGTATATTAATGAAATAAAAGTTAGTGTTGTAATAGATATCCACTTAATGTTAGTGGATATTGTACTAATTAATGCTATATTGTTATTATTTTTAATTAGGTATTTAATTGTTGAGAAGTTTTCTATAATATCTGTAAAAAAAGTAAAAATAATTAAAAAGTTAATGTAATATAACTGTTTATAGTTTTTGATTATTTTTGATAATAATATGTAATAAAATAGTGAATATGAAATGGGGAATAAAAAATCTAAACTTGTTGCAAATATTAAATAAGCTTTAACTTCTGAATTAGAAAAACTGTTGTTTATTTCTTTAAAAGTTTTTGGAGAAAGAAATAGTTTTGTTTCAGCAAGATTTGTATTAAAATTTTTTGATACAAAAATAAAAATTCCGAAATACACTAAAATCATAAATATAAATGATATAATAATAAAATTAAAATGTTTTTGATTTTTCATAATTAATTGTATCGTATTAAGAAATTTAGAATATCAGATAATACATTTTCTTCAATTGTTGTATTTATTTGATCATATTCACTTACTTCTCCAGTTTTACATTTTTGAAGTAGATGGTTATAGCTAGGATATACAATAATTTTATTTTCAGATTTTAATAATTCCTTAAATACTTTAATATTTTCTTCTGAATCGACTTGAGTATCTTTTTCTCCTTGTAAAACTAGAGTTGGTACTTTTATTTGTTTGATATAGTTTCTAGGGTCTAATTTTAAAAAAGTTACGTACCAAGGGGATGATAAAGTTTGATAAATTGCTTGAGCTGTTTCATCATTATTTCCTGATAATTTTAAATATTTAAATACGATTTTTTTCTTTTCTTCATTAGTGAATAAATTATTTGTTAAAGCTGATGTAGCTTTATCAATTTCATTTTCGATTAATGACATTGTCATTTCTGGAACATTTGCATTTTCAAGCAAATGTATGACTTGTTTTTTATATATTTCTTTTCCACTAATACTTGGTGAACTTAATAAAATTATAGCATTTACTTTATTTGCAAGAGCTTGAGAAACAATTCCTCCTTCACTATGTCCTAATAAAACAATTTTTTTAATATTTTTGATATTCTTTAGATAATCAATTTGAGCATTGATATCATCAATAATATCTAATGTTGTTTGGTTAGAAATATCTTCACCTCTAAAGCCATAATCATCACATCTAAGTGTGTAATACCCATTTCTCGTTAAAAAATCACTAATAACTAAAAAAGGTTTGTGATTAAATATTTCTTCATCTCTATCCTGTATTCCACTTCCTGTAATAAATAAAACTGCAGTATCAGAGGCATTCTTATTTGGAATGGTAAAGGTCCCAAAATATTCTCTATTATTTTTAGGGTTTGTTATTTTAACTTCTTCCCTCATATAATTAAAAGAAGTGGGAGTTTGTGATCTAATTGGTTTTTCAATTGTTTTTGTATCTTGTTTTTTTAAGTCAATATTTATTTCTAATCCACTCTGAAAAAAAGTTCCTTTTAAATCAGTTTCACTGAGAATGCCTTCTACATAAAAACCAAATTTTTTTGCTTCAATAGTTATATTATTAGAATTATTTATTTCATAAGACACTTCTAAATCATTTGCATTTTGAGATGGGGAAGAAAAAAAGACTTTGTTATTTTTGAATTCAAAAACAATAGGTAATTTTATTGAATCATTTACTTTTAATAGTCCTACATAATATCCTGATGGATTAATTGAAGTAGTTTCTTTGTTAATAATTATATCGTTATTCACTTTAGTTCCTTGCGCAAAAATAAGATTAGAAATAAATAAAAAGATTAGTAATAAAAATAATATTTTTTTCATAAAGCTTCCTTTTAATTCAGTATATCATCATTGAATAAAGCGGTAAATATATAAAATTAAGTAAGTTAGATTAATAATATGTTATTAAGTTTTTATTTATTATTGACAATATATTAAATAATTATAACAATAATTATACTTACAATAAGGGGACAACTTTGAATACAAAAGATTTAATAATAAAAGTAGCAAGAGATATATTTTTAGAAGATGGGTATAAAAAAGCTAATATTAGAGATATTGCCACTAGAGCTGAGGTTTCAACTGGCGCAATTTATGGATATTTTGTAAATAAAGAAAAATTATATGAAGCAGCTATTGGTCCATTACCTAAAGAATATTATTATAAATATATAAAGGCTGTAAAAAAAATCACTGATATTAATTACTATTCAATAATAAATAAATTAAAACAGAATCATTATGACGGGATTGAATTATATTTAGATTATGTATATGCAGATATTATTGCATGGAAATTGGTTATTAATGGGGAAGGTACTAATTATCATAAACATTTAGATTCGATTGTTACAAAAGAAGTTAAGGCTTTTAATGATTTTCTTAATGTATTAGATCAAGAAAATGTTTCTTATGTAAGACCTAATGAAAATGTTGTAAAAATATTAATCCAAAATTTAATTAACGATTTAGTTGCAATTATAAAATATGATATGAATCGGGATGAAGCATATGTTTATGCAAGACAAATTGCAGATTTTTTCTATCACGGTTGGATTAATATCCTAGAGTTAGATATTAGTTAATTTTTATTTAGATAGGAGTATAAAATATTCATTATTTGTTACTTAATTATCTAAAATCTGTTATAATAATAAAACATTTAATAATTAGGAGTAAAAGATGGATAATTTATTGCAAAATCTAGATTTAGCAGCTGCTTATATAAAGAATAAAGCTGGAGATAAAAAAATAGAAATAGGAATGGTATTGGGAAGTGGTTTAGGTGAATTAGCTAACGAAATAGTTGATCCTGTGATTATTCCTTATTCTGACATTCCTTTTTTCCCTGTTTCAACAGTATCAGGTCATGCTGGTAGATTAGTAATTGGTAATTTACAGGGTAAAAGAGTTTTATGTATGCAAGGTAGATTTCATTATTACGAAGGCTATGATATGGATGTAGTTGTATTCCCTATTCAAGTAATGAAAAGATTGAATATTGATAATTTATTATTAACAAATGCTGCAGGTTGTGTTAATGAAACTTGGAAACCTGGTGATTTAATGTTAATTAAAGACCATATAAAATTAATTGCTGATAACCCATTAAGAGGGAAAAATTATGAGGAATTAGGCCCAAGATTTTTTGATATGTCTACAGCTTATGATAAAAATTTAGGTAATTTAGCAAAGAAGATTGCAAAAGAACAAGGTATTGATTTAAAAGAAGGTGTTTACCAATTATTTACAGGACCTTCTTATGAAACTCCTACTGAAGTAAGATTAGCAAGAATATTAGGTGCTGATGCAGTAGGTATGTCTACTGTGCCTGAGGCTATTGCCGCAGCTCATATGTCAATGCATACTATCGGTATCAGTTGTTTAACTAATATGGCTTCAGGAATTCTAGATCAACCTCTTAACCATGAGGAAGTTCTTGAAACTAGTGAATTAGTTAAAGTTAAATTTACATCCTTAGTAAAAGAAATTATTGCACAATGGTAGATTATAAATTTATTATTGAAAAACTTAACCTTCAACCTTTATCAGTTGAAGGTGGTTATTTTAATAAAGTAATTACTTTAAATAAGGGTGATGAACAATTAGCTAGTTGTATCTATTATCTTATTACACCAGACTCATTTTCATCATTACATAAAGTATTAAAAGATGAGTTTTGGTATTTTTTAGAAGGTGATCCTTTAATTCAAATAACTATCGATGATGAGAAGAATTTAAAACGTACAGAATTAGGTAAAGTTAGCGAAGGTTATTCTGCTATTTCACTTGTGAATAAAAATATTTGGCAAGCTACAAAATTGAAAGATGGTGGCTCTTGGGCATTAGTTGCCACAACCGTAGTCCCAGGGTTTTCTGAATCTGATTTTATTTCATATGATGAAAATGTTTTAACAAAATTTAAATCTATTGATGATATAAATCAATATACTTATTAAAAGGGTAAACAATGAAAGCATTAGTAATAGGTGGAACAAGTAATATAGGAAAAGCAATTATTTATGATTTGATAAATCATAAATATGATGTAGAATTTACTTTTTCAAATAATAAAAGAGAAGCAGATTTACTATGCAATGAATTTAATATTATCTCACATAAGATAGATATAAGAGAAGAAAATCAAGTTCAACAATTGTTTTCAAATATTAATCAAATTGATTTATTAGTAAATGTTTCAGGGGTGTTTACTTTATCTTTACAAAAAGATTTAGAAATGTGTGATTTTGATAAAGTTATTGATATTAATATAAAAGGAACTTATTTGTGTGCAAAACATTGTTTGAATTCAATGAATAAGAATAGTTCAATAATAAATATTGCTTCAATAAATGCTTTTCATCCTGGATTTGGACAAACTGTACACTATGATGCATCAAAAGGGTTTATTGTATCCTATACTAAAAGTTTAGCTGCTGAATTAGCGCCCTTTAAAATAAGAGTAAATTCAATAGCCCCTGGGTTAATTGAAGCTCCCTATCTTCATGATAATAATAATCCTGTTAGAAAAATGTTTGTTGATAGAGCGGTGTTAAAAGATACTGTTAAGGTTGAAGACATTGCCACAACAGTTACTTTTTTAGCTTCAAATAAAGCAATCGATGGGCAATGTATTATAGTTGATTGTGGATATTTAATAGGTTAAAAATCTTTTTCTATTTCTTGTAAATTAAATGGAGTAGTTTGATAAACAAAATAATTGAGCCAGTTGCTAAATAATAAATTGGCATGGGAACGCCAGCTTACAATTGGTTCTTTATTTGGATCATCATTTGGGAAATAGTTTTTAGGGATTTCTATATCTAATCCTTTATTAAAATCTCTTAAATATTCTTGTTTTAATGTGTCTCTGTCATATTCACAATGTCCAGTTATGAAAATTTGTTTCCCTTTATCACTGGAGATTGCATAAATTCCAGCTTCATCTGAATAGGCTAAAATTTCTAATTCATTACAATTGTTTATGCTTTCAACACTTATAGTTGTATGTCTGCTGTGAGGAGCAGAAAAGATTTCATCAAATCCTCTTAACAAAATTGGGTGTTTGTAAACAACTTTATGATGATATATTCCAAATAGTTTTTTATCTAATGGAATTTTATTAATATTGTAATGATAATATAGTCCAGCTTGAGCTCCCCAACATATATGAAAAGTTGAATGAACATGTTTTTTTGACCATTCCATTATTTCACATAATTCATCCCAATATGTTACTTCTTCAAAAGGAAGATGTTCAACTGGCGCTCCAGTGATAATCATTCCATCATAATAATTGCTTTTTATAGAATCAAATGTTTGATAAAAAGATAACATGTGGTCACTACTAATATTTTTTGAAACATGAGATGTCATTTGGATTAAATCTAATTCAACTTGAAGCGGAGTATTTCCTAAAAGTCTCGACAATTGGGTTTCAGTGTTAATTTTAGTAGGCATTAAATTAATCAAAGCTATCTTTAATGGACGAATATCTTGAGAATATGCTCTATTTTCATCCATTACAAAGATATTTTCACTTTCTAAAATTGCTTTAGCAGGTAAATCATTTGGTATTCTTATTGGCATTAGTTCACCTTTTTGAGAGCTTGTTCAATGTCTTCAATTATATCATCTATGTCTTCAATTCCAACACTAAATCTAATAAAATTAGAACTGATTCCACTATTTTTTAATTGAATATCTGTTAGTTGTCTATGAGTTGTTGAAGCAGGATGTAAAACGGAAGTTCTTGCATCTGCAACATGTACTACTATTTTAGCTAATTTTAAACTATCCATAAAAATTTGAGCATTTTTTCTTCCACCTTTAATTCCAAAAGAAACAACACCACTTGAATAACCTTTATAAAGATATTTTTGTGCTTTTTCAAAAGAAGGATCAGATTCAAGTCCTGGATAATTAACATATTCTATTTTTTCATTTTTTTCTAAATACTTTGCTACTGCAAGAGCATTTGTACTATGTCTTTCAATACGTAATGCTAATGTTTCTAGACCAAGGTTTAGCAAAAACGCTGTAATTGGTTGAGGTGTTGAGCCTAAATCTCTCATTAATTGTGTTCTAGCTTTTACAATGTAAGCAGCATTTTTAAAATTTTCTGTATAAATTACACCATGATATGATTCATCAGGTTTTGTAAGTTGTGGATATTTATTATCAACAGTCCAATCGAATTTACCTGAATCAACAATAACACCACCAATAACTATTGCATGGCCGTCCATGTATTTTGATGTAGAATGAATTACTATATCTGCTCCAAATTCAAAAGGTCTACATAGAATAGGTGTCGCAAATGTATTATCTACAATTAATGGAACATTGTTATTATGAGCAATTTTTGCATATTTTTCTATATCTAATACAGATAAGGCAGGATTAGCAATTGTTTCACCAAATAATAATTTGGTTTTTTCATCAAATAGTGAATTTATTTCAGCATCACTCATATCTAAAGTAATAAATTTTGTTTCAATTCCCATTTTTTTTAAAGTGACTGAAAAAAGATTTGTTGTTCCTCCATAAATGGTAGAAAGGGAAACTATGTTATCACCAGCTTCTGCAATATTTAATACTGAAATTAATGACGCAGCTTGACCGGAGGAAGTACACATTGCACCAACACCACCTTCTAGTTCAGCAATTTTTTTCTCTACAGCTTCAACTGTTGGGTTTGATATTCTAGTATACATATGGCCTTCTTTTGATAAATCAAATAGTTGTGCCATTTCTTCAGAACTGTCATATTTATATGTTGTGCTTTGGAAAATAGGGAGTTGTCTAGGTTCTCCATTTTTGGGGTCATACCCACTTTGGATGCATTTTGTGTTTATTTTATAGTTTTTCATAGGTCCTCCGAATATAAAAAGATTAGTTAAAAATAACATACATAATTGTCTTGAACAATACGTATCAATAATAAATGTATAAAAAATGAATATATATTTAGTATGTGCATAGGTAAATTAACACCAAGCGGAATAAATGTCATTTTTTTTGGCAACATATACTTTTTGACCATATAAGGAAGATAAAACACTTTCTGTTAATAAATCTTCTTTCTTTCCTTGTGCAAATATATATCCATCCTTCATTAATATTATTTTTTGAATTTCTGGAAGTATTTGAGATAACTCATGAGTAATCATTACAATAGTTCTATCTTTATCTATAGCTTTTTTTAGAGCAGTTCTATAGTGACTTCTAGATGGGAAATCTAAACCACTTGCTGCTTCATCTAATAGTAATAGTTTTGGATTATGAACTAAGGCTCTTGCTAATAATACTCTTTGAGCTTCACCAGTTGATAAAGATTTCATTGTTTTATCCTTAAGATGATTGCAAAAGTTGTCTACTAAAGCTATATCTGTATTAATCCAATCTTCTTCTGTAACATTATGATGAAAATCTATTCCAATTGAAGAAAAAATTCCACTTGCAACTACTTCGTTAACTTTATAAGTAGTATTACACATTTGAAATATTAATTGAGACACAACTCCTATGTTTTGTCTTAATTCATCTTTGCTGATTTTTAGCTTATTAAATCTTTTAATAATTAAGTTTTCATTCCATAGCGGATGTATTTCCATAGAACAAATATTTAAAAGTGTAGACTTTCCAGCACCATTTGGACCTAATATTGCTATATGTTCACCTTTGTTAATTTCTAGTGAAACATCATTTAAAATATACTTGTCATTTCTTCTAACGTTAGCATGCTTAATTGTAATTAAATTTTCCATATTTTTAAAATAACATTTTTATTTATATAATTTAAGTAGGTTTAAATAATATAGGGTAAAATATTTTTTTCCTGAGCTTTCCTGATACTTTCTAATGCTGAATCTTCTATATGAGAGTATATATTAGATAATTGTTCACTTGAGTGACCAATAGTTAATCTTAATATATATTCATCAACACTTCCTCTAAGTAGTGTATTAGCCATGTGTCTTAATGAATGGAAAGAGATATTCCTTTTTTCTATTTCTTCTTTACTTAGTGTATTAGAATCTATTAATGCTTTAATGAACCTCGAATTAAAATAATGAGAGGAAATTATTTTACCTTTTTTCTTGCTTGAAAAAATTAAATTATTTTCAGGGTGTATAAGTGAGTATGAAATTAATTTATTACAAAGATCTTCTGGACAAGGTACAACTCTACTTTTTTTACCTTTTGGGATTTTTGTTTTAGCTATATTTGCATATGCTCTATCAATTATAATTGTTCCCTTTTTTATTTGATCTGTTGTTAGAGCTCTTAATTCACCACTTCGCATTCCTGTGACTAAGGCTAATGATATTGATAAGTAAGGAAGAGGATCTTTAAGAGTTTTTAAATATGAAATTAATTGTTTTGTTTCTTCATTACTTAAAATCCCTCTAACTTTTATATTTTTTCTTATTGATTCGACTTTTGTTGGTTGATTGTATGGTAAAAGGTTGTCTTTTTTTGCATATTCTAAGGCTTGAGAGAGTGAATTCATCATTTGATTAATGGAAGTTGAACTAAGTTTTTTTTTAAAAATTAATTTTGTTTGAATTTCTTCTAAAAAGGTAATGTTAACGTCAGATACTAAAAATGAATCATTTAGTAAAGGTATTATATGTTTTTCTATAGCATTTCTACGAGTAGAAACATAATCAGGTGATATAGAATCTTTATCTAATAGAATTTTTCTTGAAAAATATGGACTTTTCTTAAAATCAAAAAAATTAAGAAGATATTTTTTTAATGTTAATTCTTTCCTTGTATTGAAAATAAGATTGCTATCCAATGCCTTTTGAGCAATTATTGTAGCTTCTTCTAATCTATTTACATGTTCAAATCCTAAATTTAATTTTTGCTTTAATTTGTCTATGCTTTTTTTTGTTCCTCTTTTGTTGGTTATTGGATCTCTATACATAACATAAAAGCTCATAATTTCTTTATTTTTGATTCTACATAGTGTAAATGGTGTATAGTTCATTGCTCACTTCCTGTATAATTTTTTTCTTATATGCTCAATTATATGCTCAAATTAATAAAAAGTCTATAAAAAATTTTATTTAAATAATTAATATAAATAGCCTAAATAGGTGATTTATATTAATAAATATGTTAATTCTAGAAAATTATGTTCTTACTTATATAAAGTAAGTACAAAAATAGTAACTAATACTATTTTGATTGCATAAAATTTGTATATTCATTTTATACTCATTATTTATACAATTATATTATTAATATTTTTTTGATAAATTTTTTTAGCTTGTTTTTTTAAATTTATAAATTTTTTATTATAATTATATAT
>RZYO01000312.1 GCA_009930325.1 Spirochaetia bacterium
GGATGAAGTCATAGGAGCATAAACAATTACTCCTATTGGCTATTAAATTTAGTAATATAGTTAGCAGAATTAGGTTTACTGTTGACTTTTTATAGGAGATACAAATGGACGTAAATGAACTAAAAAACAAAGCACATTCTTTTCATCTTAAAAACTATAATTGTGCACAATCTGTTGCATGTGCTTTTAGCGACATAGTAGGAATAGATGAAAAAACTATTTTTAAATTCAGTGAAGGCTTTGGGGCTGGAATGGGAGATAAAAAAGAATGTTGTGGTGCTATTACAGGTGGAATGATGGTTTTATCATTACTAAATAGTAGTGGAACTTATGAAAATATAACAAAAGCTGAAACATATGGTCTTTCAACTCTTCTTAGAGACAAATTTATTGAAAAATATAATACTACTCTTTGTGAAACTTTAAAAAATGTTGAAGTTAGTGATGATTATAATATTTGCAATGATTATATAACTGAAGCTGTAGAGATGGTTTGTGATATAATTAAAGAAAAAGGATTATTGAAAAATTAATATTTTGCATTTTTTTTAAGAAACTTTGTCTTGTTTTTTCTTGTACTATTATTGAGTAATAACTTTAAATTAAATTCTTATAATTGAATTATAAATAATCTAAATTAAGCATACTTTAATAAATAATAAATTAGAGTATGCTTTTCTATTTTTAAATAAAAAAATCTTTTAAATATAGTTAGTTATGTTATAATAACAATTAATGTTTTCAACATTTAAAATATTTTAATAAGGATACTATAATGAAAAAGAATGCTTTATGTTTTGCTGTAATATTAATTTTGTTAATATCTTTAACTGGTTGTCCTATGAGTCAAGATAATATTGAATATCAATTGAATCTTTCTTTATCCAGTGATGAAAGTGGAGTACATTTAAATATGGTTGATCCTATTTCAAAAGGAATAAGCCATGAATTAACAGGAGATTTAAAAAATGCTTATATAATTTGGGTAAAAAGAAGAGTTGCTCAATCGAATGATTCTTGGGAGTATGTAGGAAATGTTCAAAGGGCTATACCAAATCATTTGTATGACACTGACTGTAAATTTGATGATTATTTTGTTGAAGAAGGCGTAACCTATGAATATTGTTTACAGGTATCTTTATACGATAATGAAACACAACAAAGTTCAATTATTAACTCATATTGTTCGCAAATTACGGCAAGGGGAGGTTATGGTGAAGCCAGATTCGATTCAACAGTCACATATACCTATAATAGTGAGACTTCTTTATTAAAAATAGAACTAAATCCTGAAATACAAGTCAATTATCCACCTGGAGTTATTTCTCCATATAATATTGGTATATGGAATGGAGATAAAAGATATGATTGGAATCATACCTTAACACCCTCTGAGTTGGAAAATGGAATATACTTAAATAGTGATGATTTACATATACCAAATTTAGGATTTTCAAATAATAATCCATTAATAAATACTCCGGTAAATATTGGTTTCTGGATGGAGTTCTCTAGATTTGATGACACTCATTTAATAACTAGTTGGCACTGTTTAGGAAATCTTAGCGGGGATATTGTATCTACTTGGAATAGTGAGACTCCTCCAGTAAGTATTGTTATTACAAAATAAAATAAGTTAATAAATAAATAATACTAATAAATAAAATAAATAATCAAATATGAACCGGCACGGAAAGTTTGGACATTTTAATAAAACTTAATCTTCACAAAGTACCACATTGAATCATATATTTAGAAAAGATTAGTTATGATATAC
>RZYO01000120.1 GCA_009930325.1 Spirochaetia bacterium
ATTCTCCTAATATATTGAGAATAATATACTAAGAGTTCTACACGGTAAAGTATTCTAAATTATTTATTTACCCACACTAAACGTTGAATAGCCATTATTATGGTAATTTCCAATATGGTTTTGGTGCAGCTTTATCCGGTGTTTTAGTTGTGGTAGGGGTTGTTTTTGCAATAGTCTATTTAAAATTCTTTAAATTTGGCGAATTAGTAAAAGAACCATTAATTGATGAAATGTAAGGAGATATAATATGAAAAGAAAAGAACCAATACATTGGGGACAAATATTAATATTCATTATTATGTTTATCCTTTCACTTCCTATTTTAGTAGGCTATTTATGGCTATTTATATCAACTTTTTCTAAAGTAACTTACGGTTTATTACCTGTAGATAAAAATGGAAATTTTGGAGGCTTCACCCTACAGAACTGGACTTTCTTAAAAGAACCAGCGATTTGGCTTGCGAGTTGGAATACTTTATTACTTGCTTTATTTATGGCATTAGGTGTTGTCCTTATTTCTTCTTTAGCAGGATATGCTCTTTCTAGAATTAAATTTACAGGACGAAAAGAATTTCTGTCTTTAACTTTAGTACTCCACGCTTTTCCAAGTGTAACACTTTTAATAGCTATATATTTTGTATTAAAGTTTTTTGCAAAAATACCAATTTTAGATTTATTTATGGGATATAACACAATTGGTGGTGTTGTTTTTGTAAGTCTTGCGATGCAACTTCCATTAGGCGTTTGGTTAATGAAAGGATTCTTTGATAATGTGTCTTGGGATGTAGAGAGAGCCGCCCTTATTGATGGATGCTCTCGTTATAGAACTTTTTGGTCTGTAATGTTTCCACAAGTAAGACCAGGTATTGCTGCATTATCAATATTTTCTTTTATGACAGGTTGGAGTAGTTTTATTATTCCTTATACCTTCCTTTCTGGAGGAGCAGGGCATGAAGTAATTTCCACATATTTAAATGGATTAATGCAAAGTGATACTGTTTCAATTAATTATAATGTATTAGCAGCTGTAGGATTATTCCAACTTATTCCTATTTTAATTTTCTATTTCTTTAACCAAAATTACTTGATGAAAATTTTCTCAGGTGGTTCTCATGGTGGTGTTTAATATATTAAGGAGACTAAAAAACAAATGGATATTTATATAAATAATATAACAAAAAAATTCGGAAATTCTAAGGCTGTAGACAATTTAAGCCTCCATATAAAAAGCGGAGAATTTGTTGCTTTTCTTGGCCCATCTGGTTGTGGAAAAACAACTACACTTCTAATGACTGCTGGAATTTATAAACCAAATGAGGGTTCAATATTCTTTGGAGAAAAAGATGTAACTTATCTTTCTCCTAAAGATAGAAATATCGGAATGGTTTTCCAAAGTTATGCACTTTATCCACATATGAATGTTTATGAAAATATAACTTTTTCAATGAAATTGAAAAAAATAGATGAAAAAACTAAAAGAAAAGAAGCTCAAGAAATTGCTGATTTATTAGGAATTGGACATTTATTAGAAAGGAAACCAGGTGAACTTTCTGGAGGACAACAACAAAGAGTTGCTCTAGGAAGAGCTTTAATAAAAAAACCTGAACTATTATTATTTGATGAACCTCTTTCTAATTTAGATGCAAGGCTTAGAATTAGCATGAGATCTGAAATAAAAAGAATACAAAAAGAATTAGGAATTACTTGTATCTACGTAACTCACGATCAAATTGAAGCAATGACTATGGCAGATAGAGTTGCAGTTATTAAAGGTGGAAAATTACAAGCATACGAACCACCAATGGATTTACATGAAAAACCAAAGACTCTTTTTATTGGACAATTTGTTGGAAATCCTCCAATGAACACTTGGAGATCAAATATAAAAGAAGTAAATGGTATTTTATCTGTTGAAATGTGTGATGGAACTTTTATTGAGATAGATAAAAAATATAGTTCTCTTAAAAAAGGCCCTCTAGTTGCAGGAATTAGAGCTGAAGATATTGAAGTAGTAGATAGTGAAGCTGAAGGTAGTGCTTCTGCAATTGTAAATTTAGTAGAACCTTTAGGTAGAGACAATCTTCTTGATTGTCAATGCGGAAATAGAACTATTGAAGTCTTAAGTGATCCTAATAAAAAAATAATGCCAGGAGAGAAAATATTTCTTAATATTAAAAAGGATGCTTGGCAATTCTTTGATCTTGAAAATGAACAATCTCTTTTATGGAATTAATTTAATAATAATCTCTCTTAACTCTCACTATTATATCTAGTTTGATATTTTAGTGAGTTTTTTTTACTTTTTAAAATATCAAGATATATTTATTGAAAAAAATGAAACTACCCTAATTTAGAATTCTAAATTAAAGTAGTTTCATTTGTTTTATTAATTTTTATTAATTTATATTAAATAAATAAATTTACATCACATTCACTAGCTGCTTCCATGTATGTAGCTACGCCACCAATTTCAACACCTGTTAATAGTTCAGCTTCGTTAACACCCATGATATCCATAGACATTTGACAAGCTACCATTCTAACTCCACTAGCTTTTGCTTGATTAAACATTGACCTAAGTTGATCAACATTTTTCTTTTTCATTCTGCTCTTCATCATCTTTGGACCCATACCAGCAAAATTCATACTTGAAAGACTTAAATGTTCCATATCACTAGGAAGCATAGCTCCAAACATTTTACCCATGAAATCTTTTTTAACTTTCTTATTTGGTTTTTGTCTTAATACAGAGAGGCCCCAGAAAGTAAAGAACATTGTTACATTTTTACCTGTAGCTGCAGCACCATTAGCCAAAACAAATGCAGCTAAAGCTTTATCGAAATCATTTGAGAAAACAATAATAGATGCACCATTTTTGGTCATTGCAACTTGAGGTTTAACATCAGCACCTTTTTTAATTATTGCTTCAATAACACCATCTTTTTTGCTTAAATCACAAAGTGTATTGTTTGTCATCTTACACCAAGAATTTACATCTTTATGGAATCCTGGATCAGTTGCTCTAATTTTTATAGCTTGACCAACACTTAATTCATCAACGCGTTTCTTTAATTGTAAAATTGGACCAGGACATTGCAAGCCACAAGCATCAATTTCTACAATGCTATCATCAGTTAAATCTATATCACAAACACCACAGATGGTTTTATTAAGTACATTTTCAAGTGGAACATTATGTCTAGCTTCTCTATCATCCATGATAGCTTTAAGTGTTTTATATCCACCAACTAGATTGTATATTGTTTTATATCCACTTTGAGCAAGAATCCTATAAGCAATATGACCTCTTAATCCAATTCCACACATAATAATAACTTCACGATCTTTAGGAATTTCGTTCATTCTAGATCTAATTTCAGTATGTGGAATTAATAAGGAGCCATCAATAGAACCAAGTTTAAACTCGTCTTGAGTTCTAACATCTAAAAGGAATGCCCCTTCTTTTAACTTCTTCTCAGCTTCTTTATAATCAATTATTTGGTCTAAACCATCAAATGCATTTAATGCAATAAAGCCGAGCATATTTAAAATGTCTTTTGCTCCATTAAATGGAGGAGCATAAGCTTGTTCAAAATTTGCTAAATCTTCGATAGTACCATCTTTACTAATAAAAGAAGATAATACATCTAATTTTTTGTCAACTGAAGCATATCCAACAGCTTGACCACCGAATAACTTACCAGTTTTTTTATCATAAAGTATTTTTGCAGTAAGAGATAATGCACCAGGATAATACCCAGCATGATGAGAAGCATGAGTTATAGCAACACCATAATCAAGGCCTTCTCTTTCAAGCATTTTTTCATTTAGACCTACACTACCACAATTTAAATCAAATACTTTTGCAATACTATTGCCGTAAGTACCTATGTATTCTCTGCTTTTTCCTGTAACAATAGCATCAGCACATAATCTAGCCATTTTGTTAGCTGGACCAGCTAAAGCAATAGCATTACTACCCTCAACTTGAGGAGAAGGATATTCAATAACATCCCCTATTGCACTAATATTTTCATCACTTGTTCTACAAAGTTTATCAACAATTATATGACCACGTGGACCTAGTTTAAGTTTTGCATCTTTTGCTAATTGTGAAGAAGGTCTAACACCAATTGATAATATAACCATATCAACATCTTCAATTGTTGTATTTGGTAAAATTACTTTTACTTTATCGCCAACTCTTTCAACACCTTGAAGAGCTTGAGAAAGATATAATTTAATTCCATTTTGACGTAAAGTTTCATGAACTGGTGCTACCATGTCCATATCCATTGTTATCATAACTTGATCAGCAGCTTCAACTAATGAAACATCAAGGCCTTTTTCAACTAAGTTTTCAGCCATTTCAATTCCAATGAAACCACCACCAACAACAACAGCTTTTTTTGACTCTTGTAATTTTTCTACGACTCTATCAATATCAGGAACATTTCTTACAGTGAAAATAGCACTATCATCCATTCCATTAATTGGGGGAATAAAAGGTTCACAACCAGGAGATAATACTAAATGGTCATATTTTTGAACACTTTCTTTTTTTGTTAAAGTATTTATAGCTTTTACACTTTTGTTTTCTCTATCAATAGAGACAACTTCTGTATCAACTCTAACATCAATATTAAAAGCATTTGTAAATGTAGAGACTGGTGTTACAAACAAGTTATCTCTATCTTTAATTGTTCCACCAGCATAATAAGGTAATCCGCAGTTAGCAAAACTAACATAAGGACCTTTTTCATACATAATAATTGTTGCTGCTTCATCAAGTCTCCTCAATCTAGCAGCAACCCCAGCTCCTCCAGCGACACCACCAACTACTACGTAGGTTTTATTGCTCATCGGCGTTTTCCATTCCTTTTAGAATTGCCTCCTCAATATAAGCTGGAAATTGTGCATCACATGCATGTAATTCTTCTAAAACCTTTTGTCCTCTTTGGGATAAGGAAATATGAACAACACGTTTATCTACACGTGAATTCTTTCTATTAATTAATTTCTTAGCTTCTACTGAAGTCAGCAGTCTACTTGTTCTAGAAGGTGAAAGATTCATTTGCTTTGCAATAGCAGCAGGTTCAGTATATCCAGTATCAATAGCACACAAAATTGCTGCTTCGTTGAAAGTAACACCAACATCAACCTTCAGATGATCTTCTACTTGATGAAGATCCATTATCAATTGTCTTAAGGCACATAAGTTTATCATTTTATCCTCACTTGTTGCAAACTTTACACATGCAACTATTTTCTTTAGTTTTCTAAATTTATTTCTATAATAAATTCATAACTTAATCTTTATAAAATATTTTCTAATTGTCAACTAATACATAACAAAATACATAAAACTACAAAATAAAAACAATTATTTCAAGTTATGTATAATATTTTTTATAAAATAATAACCAAATGTATCTAATTTTCCAAAAATCCATCTCTTATTTTATCAAGAGATTTAAAAAAATCAAGTAGTTGCTACTAAAAACTATATTTTTTTATTGATTTAATATCTTGACCTATTTTTAATAACTTAATATTGTAAAAACAATAAACTGACCATAAAGAGTATTCTAAGTGGAAAGAGATATTTATTACTTAATTTGATTATTCTGACCCTAAAAAAGAAGAAAACTATCAATCTAGAAATTTATATAATTTTCTTTTCTCAATTCTATTATGTTCAGCTTTCAATTACAGGGAGCTAAATTTATGAATTTTCTAAAAAAGTATCAAGAAGAATTTGAAGAACTTGATAAAATGGAGAGTGACTTTATTAATGATGAATTAATATGGTCTATTTTAAACAATCACAAAACACCAACAAAAGAAGAAGTAAGACAAGTTTTAAAAAAAGCTGAAACTTGCACAAGATTAACACCAGACGAAATGGCAATACTTGTTCAAAACCAAGACCAAGAGACATTAAATGAAATGTATTCTCTCGCTCACACTTTAAAAGAAGAAGTATATGGGGATAGAATAGTATTTTTTGCACCATTATACATAAGTGATGAATGTGCAAATAATTGTTTATACTGTGGCTTTAGATCTACAAACAAAAGCATAAAAAGAAAGACTCTATCTATGGATGAAATTAGCGAAGAAGTTAAAATAATGATTGAAGAAGGGCAAAAACGAACTGTATTAGTATACGGAGAGTCCCCAAAAACGCAAGTTGATTTTATGGTTAAAACAGTTGAACAAGTTTATAAAACAAAAACTGAACATGGAGAAATTCGAAGAGCAAACATCAATTGTGCTCCACTTAGAGTAGAAGAATTAAAAAAATTAAAAGAAATTGGAATTGGAACTTATCAAGTTTTCCAAGAAACATATCATCATGAAACATATAAAAAAGTTCATCCACAAGGAACAATTAAAGGTCATTATCGTTGGAGATTATATTCAATGGATAGAGCCCAAGAAGCAGGAGTTGATGATAATGGATTAGGCGTTTTATTTGGATTATATGATTGGAGATTTGAAGTATTAGCACTACTCTTTCATACAATTCATTTAGAAGAAAAATTTAATGGTGTTGGACCTCACACTATTTCTTTTCCACGAATTACACCAGCAATAGATACCCCATATTCTTCTAATCCTGAATATGCAGTAAGTGATGAAGAATTTAAAAAATTAATTGCTGTTTTAAGACTATCAATTCCTTATACAGGCTTAATATGTACCGCAAGAGAACCGGATGAAGTTAGAAGAGAAGTAATTCCTTTGGGTGTATCTCAAATTGATGCAGGAACAAGAATTGGAGTTGGGGCTTATTCCCAAGCTAAAAATGCAAATTCTATTCCAACTAAGGAACAATTTACAATTGGAGATAGTAGAACCCTTGATGATGTTGTTAAAGAAATTTGTGAAATGAAAGCAATTCCTTCATTCTGTACGGCTTGTTATAGAGCTGGAAGAACTGGGGAAGAATTTATGAAAGTAGCTAAAACAAAATTTGTATATAATTATTGTATACCTAATGCTGTATTTACACTAAAAGAATATGCTCTTGATTATGCTAGCGAATCTTCGCTCCATATTATTAATAAAACAATTAATGAACACATTGATTCTTTAAAAGACAAGCCTTCCTACCCTAAAGTACTTGAATTACTAAAAAGAATTGAAGATGGGGAGAGAGATGTTAGATTATAATAATCCGGCTGTAGCTAGAGAACAATTATTAAATTTTAATAGTAGTTCTTTAGCTACTATAATAGATTTTTATTTTAATAAAGCTAGTAAAAAAGAAATTCTAAAATTGCATATATTATCTAAATATTTTAGAAATAAATATTATGATAATAAAGTATATTTTAGAGGACTTATTGAAATTTCTTCCTATTGTAAACGAGACTGTTATTACTGTGGAATAAGAGCTTCAAATAAAAATGCTCATCGATATCGATTATCAGAAGATGAAATAATTAATAGTTGTGTTGAAGGTTATAATTTAGGTTTCAGGACTTTTGTTATGCAAGGCGGTGAAGATCCTAAATATGACAAAACACTATTAAATAATATATGTAAAAAAATAAAAGAAAATTGTCCAAACAGTGCAATAACACTTTCTATTGGAGAACTTGATTATAATTTTTATAAATCCTTAAAAGAAAGCGGAGCTGACCGATTCCTATTAAGACATGAAACTGCCGATAGAAACCATTACAACTCTCTTCATCCCGAATCAATGAGTTTTGATAATAGACGTAATTGTTTAAAAATTTTAAAAGAATTAAAATATCAAACAGGTGCGGGCTTTATGGTGGACTCCCCTTATCAAACAATTGAAACAATCACAAAGGATTTATTATTTTTAAAAGAATTAGATCCAGAAATGATTGGTATTGGACCTTTTATACCTCATAAGGATACACCTTTTAAAGATTTATATAATGTAAATATAAATCACACTTTAATATTATTATCACTAGTGAGAATTTTATTACCCAAAGCATTAATACCTGCAACTACTGCTTTAGCAACAATAGGTGAAGAATATAGCAACCAAGCTTTAATATATAGTTGTAATGTTATAATGCCAAATCTTACACCACAAAATCATAGAAAAGATTACAAATTATATAATGGTAAAAAATCATGGGGAAAAGAAAGTGCTCAACAAATAGAAAATATAAAAAAGAATCTAACTGAATTAGGTCTTGAATATGATTTTTCTAGAGGCGACTATATTGATCTCCAATAATTTATTTTAATTAATAATTATTAACCAATCACTTATTTAGACGATTACATATAAATAATTAATTCATGTAATCGTTTTTTATATTCATAAAAATATCATTCTAGTTAGTGAAACATCAGATTTTAAAGCAATATTTTATTACATCTTTTTCTACTTGTTGCACAAGTTGCTTATTATTTCATAACCTATACATGTTTAATTCTATATATTATAAGTATTTAACTATTTTTATAATATTTTTGTATTTTTTTTAAAATAATTGTTGACATAAGTTACACGATATTGTATAGTTAAAACATCTTAAAGGGAAACAAGATTAAAAACTAATTTATTTAAAAGACAAAAAGGGAAAACAAAATTATGAAAAAACTATTAACAATCTTAACAATAAGTGCAATCGCAATGAC
>RZYO01000121.1 GCA_009930325.1 Spirochaetia bacterium
AAGGATTTCTTTCCTAGCAATCCATATATTTTATGTCTTTCATTAGAAGTTAAATGTTTAAAGTTGTTATTCATAATTATCCTCCTTGATTTGAATAACTAATCAAACACAAAAACCAACAAGAATAAAATATTGTAAATCCTCATAAAAATAGAAAACAAGTGGAAAACAACCGAAAAATAAGAAAACCTTATTTGTATTAGTAATTGCAACTAAATCTTTTGCAATATTTATTGCAACCAATTTGCCTTAGAAAAAATTAGAGGGGGTTGCATTAGATAATTCAATTAACATAGGTAGAAAAAATAAATTAATTTTAAAAAAATTGTTTTACAGAACAAAAAAGTTATGCAATAATAATATTTGTCGTTGTTCATATCTATTGCGATTGACCCAGCGCATAGATTTTTTAAGATTCTAGATGTATAGAATCAAAATAGGAGGTTGCCGCTTTTCCCTAGGTTAAGCGGTATTTTTTTGTCTTTTTTAGTTGCCGATTGTTTTATTTTTTTGTATTTTCTTTAAAGGTCTTACGACTATTTTATGAAAATATATAGTTCTTCTGGAGGATTAACGTGGAACGAAAAAAATTTAAAACCGAAGTATCTCAATTATTACAATTAATTATTCACTCTCTTTATTCACATAAAGAAATCTTTTTAAGAGAATTAGTTTCAAACTCTTCTGATGCAATTGATAAATTAAAATATTTATCTATAACAGATGATTCTTTAAAAAATTATGAATTTGATCCAAGAATAGATATTGAATTTACTGAAGGTAAAGATGCAACATTAATTATTAGAGATAATGGTCTTGGTATGAGTCATGATGAATTGAGTGAAAACTTAGGAACAATAGCTTCAAGTGGAACAAAAAAATTCCTTGCAGCTTTAAATGATGATTTAAAAAAAGACAATAACTTAATTGGACAGTTTGGTGTTGGTTTTTATAGTGCTTTCATGGTTGCAAAAAGTGTTGAAGTTATAACAAAAAGAGCTGGAAGTGATGTTGCTTATAAATGGGTAAGTACAGGAGAAGGGTCTTATACAATAGAAGAAGCAAATCGTGATGAACAAGGAACAACTTTGATTCTTCACTTAAATGAAGAAGGTGAGATGTATGCAAACCGATGGGAAATTGAACAATTAATCAAAAAATATAGTGATCATATTGCTTATCCTATTTTCTTAAGTTATGACAAAGATAATTATGATCCTGACGGAAAGAAAGATGATGACGGCAACCCAATAAAGACTACAGAACATATGGTTGAACAAATTAATAGTTGTACAGCGCTATGGAGAAAAAATAAAAGTTCTTTAAAAGATGAAGATTATAATGAATTCTATAAAAATAATTATAGTGATTCAGAAAATCCATTATTTTATACTCATTTAAAAGCAGAAGGTGTTACTGAATATACTACATTATTCTATATACCATCAAAAGCTCCTTTTGATATGAAATATGCAGATTATAAACCAGGTGTTAAATTATATGTAAAGAGAGTTTATATCACTGACGATGATAAAGAACTATTGCCTACTTACTTAAGGTTCGTTCGTGGTGTAATTGATAGTGAAGATTTACCTTTAAATGTTTCTAGAGAAATTTTACAACAAAATAGAGTAATGAGTACTATTAGGAATGCAAGCGTAAAAAAATTATTAAGTGAATTTAAGAAAATTTCTGAAAATAATCCAGAATTATATAATAAATTTATTGAACAATATAATTCACCTTTAAAAGAAGGTTTATATAGTGATTATGCCAATAAAGATACTTTATTAGAATTAGTAAGATTTAAATCTTCATCTGAAGAGGGGTTTGTCTCATTTGCTCAATATAAAGAGCGTATGGCTGAAGGTCAAAAAAGTATTTATTATATTACTGGTGGAAAAGAACAAACTCTTAAATCAAGTCCTCTTTTAGCAGCTTATAAGAAAAAAGGCTATGAAGTCTTAATTATGCCAGAAGAAATTGACGATTTTATTATTGGCTCAATAGCAAATTATAAAGATATACCATTAAAAGCTATTAATAAAAGTGGTTCAGTTGATGATTTAAAAGATGACAATGAAGATAAAAAAGAATCTAAAGAAGAAAAAGCAGTTGTTAAAAAAATCAAAAAAGCTTTAGGTGATTTAGTAAGTGATGTAGTTTCTTCTTCTCGTCTTGTGGATTCACCAGCAATAGTAGTTGTTGATGAAAATGATCCAAGTGTTCAAATGCAACAAATTTTAAGACAAATGGGTCAATCAGATATTCCAGAAGCTAAACCAATACTTGAAATCAATTGTGAACATGAAATTATTAAGAGAATTGCTGATAGTGATGATGATGAGTTTAATAAAACTTTAAGTGAAGTTTTATTAGGACAAGCAATGCTTGCACAAGGTGTAATGCCTAAAGATCCTGTAGCTTTTACAAATAAATTAAATAGTTTGTTATCAAAATAATTAATAATTAGTTTTGGCTGACTTTAAAAAAAACAATTTTTAAAATTTAGTAAAAGAAAAGAGAACCTCTGAAGTAGATATACAAAAAGATACTACTTTGGAGGTTTTTTATAGAATAAATAGTAAATATAACAAAAAGTTATATATTCAATAATAAAACATTATCTATATTAATTTGCTATAAAGAAAAAATTCTTTTATAATATTAATTATAGAATTTTGATATGAGGGGATAATGTATGACAGGAATGCTTTCATTAGCAACAGAAGCTGTGGATACGACAATTACTTCAAGTTTATTAAGTACTTTGCAGTTTTGGAAAGGGCAAGGTTTTGTAGCTTTTAGTACAAATTTATTAACAGGAATCTTAATATTTGTTATTTCTTGGATTATTTTAAAAATAATTCTTCGCTCCTTTAAATTAGTTTTAAATAAATCTAAAAATCTAAGTGAATTATTAATTACATATATTTTAAAGATATTATCTGTAATAGGATGGATAGTCATAATAATTACTTTTTTACAACATATTGGTATAAATATGGCCCCATTAGTAGCTGGGCTTGGGGTAACAGGAGTTGTCATTGGGTTAGCTTTTCAAGATTCTTTATCAAATTTTTTCTCTGGAGCAATGTTAGTAATAAATGAACCCTTTAGAAAAGGTGATTATATAGAAGTTGGTTCTTTATCAGGTTCTGTTGCTTCAATGGATTTGATGTGTGTTACTTTAAATACTCCAGACGGGAAACGAATTACTCTTTCAAATAAACTTGTTTGGGGTGTTGCTATCACTAATTATTCATATACAACAAAGCGTGGAGTTTCCATTACAGTTAGTGTTCCATATAATGCTGATTTAACCGTTTGTAAAGAAGTCTTTACTGAAATGATAGCATCATATCCTGAAGTATTAAGTGATCCTCTTCCAATTATTGAAGTTCATCAATTAGCAGATTCTTCAATAAATTTCTTATTACGACCTTGGGTAAAACCAGAAGATTATTGGAAAGTCTATTGGAGATTTAATTCTCAAGTTGTTGGAAAATTAGCTGAGAAGGGTATTTCGGTTCCTTTCCCTCAAATGGATGTACATTTTGATAAAAATGTAAAGATTTAAGTTTAATAACAAATAAGTTAGACTAAATAATACCTTTCAAGTATATATCATGTTATTGAAAATGCTGATAAGGTATTATTTTTTATCTATACCAATTAGAAATATTTCAAATGAATCTGTTCTACAAGCTTTAGGTTTTGTAGTTTTTGCTTTGTTAAAAATCAATCTCATTTGTTTTAGTATTTCTTGCTGACCACCACCTTGGAAAATCTTAATAACTAGATTTCCATGTGGTTTTAAATGTTCTGTTGCTAAATAAAGAACTTGCTCAGCAAGGCTTTCACTTCTCATAGTATCTACATTTCTATTTCCCATAGTCATAGGGGCTGCATCACTTATTATTGCGTCATATGGTCCATTTTCAATTAACTTTAATCTAATTTCATTGCTAAAAGCGTCCCCTTGAAAAAAAGTAACTGTAGGTGGTATTGGATTAAGATTTAATGGGTTTAAGTCAACAGCAACAATAGACCCTTTTGCTTTTAATAATTCTTTATGAGTATATAACGTCCAAGAACCAGGAGCTGCTCCAACATCAAGAACTTTGTCTCCTGGTTTTATTATATTGTTTGAGGCTTGAATTTCTTCTAGTTTATAAACGGATCTAGCAGGATAGCCTTCTTTGTGAGCTTTCTTTGTATAAAAGTCAGCTTTATCTCTTCTTGTTTTAGCCATAAAATTATTGTATCAGAAAAAATAATTAAAATCGAGCAGTATATATAGACAAAAAAAAGACGCCGAATAAAAGGAGAGAATCGGCGTCCAAAAAGGAGGTTGAAAAAAACTGTTGCTCTGTTTTTTTATGTAAATACATATGCAATAACTGTGCCAAAAGTATTAAAATTAATAAAACCTCTATTAAATGCTTTAAAATGGCTAAAAATAAAGGTGTGAAAAAGAAAGTTTTTTAATATAAATGTGTAAAAATTTCATTTTATCAATTATTGTGCAAAATTTTCACACTAGATTTGTTGCTTAGACAAAAAAATATAGATGTTAACAAGGGGGTGGGAGAGGTTTGTTAACATCTATAAATCACACTTAAAAAAGGAGGTTGAAAAAATCTACTCTGTTTGTTTTATTCTATGCAATAACCGTGCCAAAAAGTAATTGTATTAAAAATGTTCTAAAAATAAACAATTATAAAAGTTTTTTATAATAATAAGTGTATATTTTTTTCAAAATGCAAAAAAGTGAGAAAATTTTTCACACTAGATAAATATAAAAAATGAGAGTCATTAAAATGATATAAAATATTAAATTAATGATTCTCAAAGGAGTTTTTATAAGAAAAAAATTATTAACTGAATAACTTAATGCATTATATGTACCAATTTTAATAATTATAATATGTAGAAATATGAATCTATAATATAAAGAGTTTATGTTTTTTATTGTTTTGTAGTTGACTATTATATATTAGCATTTATATCTTAGAGGTATGAAACAAACAATATTAAACAAAAAATTTAAATACACTTTTAATAATTCCACATTTTATTTAATTGGAATTAATGTTCTTGTATTTTTAGTTACAAGCTATATTTGGCCAAGAGGGACTTATTATCTTTCAATGATTCCTAGTTTTGTTCTTCATGGATATGTTTATCAAGTATTTACATATATGTTTGTACATGCCAATTTCTCTCATATATTATTTAATATGTTATCGTTGTTTATATTTGGACAAGCTTTAGAAAAAAGAATTGGTACAAGAGAATTTTTGTTGTACTATTTGTCTGTAGGCACTTTATCTGGAATTTTTAGTTTTATTAGTTATTTGATTGCAGGGCAAGATGCTGTTCTTTTGGGGGCTTCTGGAGCAGTATATGGGATTTTATTATTATTTGCTGTTTTTTTCCCTTTTGCAAAAATATATGTTTTTGGTCTTCTTCCAATTCGTGCTCCTTTCTTAATAGTTATATTTTTCTTTATTGAACTTTTTAGTCAATTTTCTGGGGTAAATAGTGGTGTAGCTCACCTAACACACCTAGCTGGATTGGCTTTTGGATATTTATATTGTTTAATAAGAATGAAAATTAATCCAATTGATGTTTGGAAACGAACATTATAATTTTGTATAAGGATAGGTCTCTTTACAAATATTTAATTATTCAAGTATGATGATTAATAAGTTGATTTCTAGTGAAAACAGGAGATTTAAATGACAAAGAAGACAGAATCATTAAATAAAAAACTTTTATTAGCTGCACAAAATGCAACAAAAGCTAAGGATATAAAAGATTTGATAGAGAAAGGCGCAGATATAAATTGTGTAAATGAATGGGGGATGACACCCTTAATGTTAGCTGCACAAAATAATTCAGCTTTAGTTGTTTTAAAAGCACTTCTTGAGGCTGGATCAGATGTAAATGCGACAGAACCAAAGTATCGTTCAAATTCTTTACATTTAGCTGCGAACAAAACGACAAACCCTAAAGTGATTTCATTATTGATAAGTTCAGGATCACAATTGAACAGTAGAAATTATTTAGGAGAAACACCTCTTATTATGGCAGTTAATAGTAATGAAGAAACAAAAGTTGTATCAATACTAATTAAAGAAGGTGCAGATATTAACGCTAGAGATTATCAAGGTCATAGTGTTTTAGAATATGCAAAATTAAATAATAGGAATTATATTGTAAATACTTTGAAAAAGCTTGGAGCTGAATAAAAAGTAGTTATTTCAAAATGCTAGATATTAACTTTAATCCGATCATATTTTATGATCGGATATATTATTTAAACACAAAAAAAGCAATATAAATATTGCTTTTTTTGTTGTGCTTATTTGTGTTGTCAATAAAAGTAATTAGAGACATGTTAGTGAAAAGTTTAGTTTCTCACTTACATTCATTATATTATGTTATATGTTTGAATAAGTCAAGCATAAAAATATATAAAAATTATAAATATTTTATATTATTAACTCTAATTCGTACATATCTACTAAATATAATAAAAAAAAATAGTATTTATTTGGGTTATAAGTATGATATAAGTTGTTTTTCTGTTTAAAAACCTCTTTTCAATATTAAGAAAAGAGGTTAATACTATTATAGTGATAATTCTTTATGAACTATTTTTTTTGTTAATTCACTTTTTAGATTATCAATTGATTTTTGAATTTCTTCTGTTATTGAGTCTAAATTGAATAATAAGTTCTCTGATAAATTATTTCTAAATTTTACTTCGGCCTTACCTTCTTTTACACTTCGATTTCCAAGAGTTATTCTTATTGGAATCCCGATTAAATCAGCATCTGCAAACTTTACACCTGGGCTTTCTTTTCGATCATCATATAAAACATCTATACCTTTGCTTGTTAAATCTTTATATATTTTTTCACCTAGTTCTTTATCTTTTATTAGAGAAATTAAATGGACTTGGTATGGAGCTACAGAGATTGGTAAATTAAGACCTTGTTCATCATTATATTCTTCAGCAAGACAAGCTAAAAACCTTCCAACACCTATTCCATAGGAGCCCATTATTACAGGTTTATTTTTACCATCTTCATCCGTGAAATAACAATTCATGCTTTCGCTATATCTAGTTCCTAATTGGAAAATATTTCCAACTTCTATTCCACGATTTTCTTTAAGTTCATTTCCACATTGGCATGTATATCCGTTTTTTGCACTTGCTATATCTGCAACAATTCCTGTGTAATCTCTACCATAGTTTGTGTTTAAAAAATGATATTCTTCTTCATTTGCGCCAGCTACTAAATTATTACTTTTTTTAACTGAATCATCTACTATAATTATAGTTTTAGGATCACAATTTATAGCTGAACCATAACCAGGAACCATTTTCGCAGCTTTAATTTCATCTTCATGTGCAGGTCTTAAAGAATTTGCTTTGCAAGCCTTTTGTAATTTACTTTCTTCAACATCAAAATCACCTCTAATTGTTGCAATAATTAGTTTTTCTTCCTCTTCTCCTGTTTTATCATCAATGTAAGTTCCTACCATAAAGACAGCTTTTGCTGTTTGTCTTTTTTCGATGTTTAATAAAGTGCATAAATCTTCTATAGTTTTACAATTAGGAGTTTTAATTTTTTCTAAGCTTTTTTCTTCTTCTTTGAAATATTCTTTTTGGAAAACAGCAACTTGTCTATTAGCGGTATAGCCACATTTATCACATGTTATAATAGTGTCTTCTCCAATTGGTGAGAGGTACATATATTCATGAGAAATTTTTCCACCCATCATTCCAGAATCTGCACCAACTACAATTACAGGTAATCCAGCTTTAGAAAATATTCTAAAATATGAAGCATAATGATTTTTATATTGTTCATTTAATCCTTCAATATTTCTATCAAAGCTATAACTATCTTTCATCGTGAATTCTCTTACTCTGATTAAACCAGCTCTTGGGCGAGCATCATCTCTCCATTTTGTTTGAATTTGATAAATTAGTTGAGGAAGTTTTTTATAAGAACCTATTTCATTTCGAGCAATTGCTGTTGCATCTTCTTCATGAGTCATTGCTAAAACCATATCTCTATTAGCTCTATCACTAAATCTACTCATTTCTTTATCAATGCTGTAGTATCTTCCAGTTTCTTTCCATATATCAGCAGGATTAACTACGGGCATTAATATTTCTTGGCCACCAATTTCATCCATTTCTTCTCTTATTATATTTTCTATTTTTGTAGTTGTGCGATAGCCTAAGGGTAAAAGTGAAAAAATACCTGCCCCCATTTGTCGAACAAAGCCAGCTCTTAAAAGTAATTCATATCCTTTACTATCTGCTGTGCTTGGAGCTTCCCTTAAAGTACGGGAAAACATTTTGCTCATTCTCATAGCTTTCTCCTGATAATTATTTATTTATAATGTTGGCATTGTATCAAAATAGATAATTCCCTACAAGATTTTATTATTAAATATGGATTTAATTTCTTAATATAAATAATTAATTATATATTATAGGGAGTCTTTTTATGTAAAGGGGATGCGACTTTGTAATTTAAAATATTTCACTTTATTAGTAGAAATATCTTAATAATCCCCTCAAACTTTTCACTTTTTGATTGATTATTA
>RZYO01000313.1 GCA_009930325.1 Spirochaetia bacterium
ATATTATATTATATATTATTATAGTATATAGTGGTGTATATGCCCTATATGCCATATAGACAGAGAGAGTTTAAAAAGCTTTGTTCCTTGAGCCTTTGTTCTTCAAAGAGGGAAATGTTATATATTTGAATAATAATTAGTATGAAATGTTTTATAAAAAAAATGGCCCCAGGCCCTTAGGCGACTGAAGCTCTATCCATGTAATTAAATAATAGAATCATTCAATACAAAAATCAAGGTGGAGCTGCACCAGGTGCAGTTGGTGTTATTAAAATAGTATTCAAAAAGGTGACACTGGTGATGGTCTTTATACTAACTTTTTTATATGAAGAATTATTTTTTTTACTATATATAAGTTATATAAAGGAGTGTCACTACCATCATCCTTAATTGATGAATTGGTGATATATTAAATTATAAATATAATTAAAAGTTCCTTATTAGGAATATTAGTTATTAATAATAAATAAAGATATAATAAAATATTGTCAGTTCCTCTATCAAGAACATCTGCACTCTTCTTCTGTTGGTTTTTTTTCTTTTATTAATGTTTGATTTATGGGGGTGGGGGAATTAAATCTCTAGGACTATTGCCCTTATAACAAACAGGGCCATTAACGCAGAAAATGCAGTATTCAAAGGGGGTATTAACCCCTGTTTATTCAAATTATATAATTACTACTAACTTGATAATTCTCTCCTTTAGAGCAATATATACACCCTATAAGGAGAACTAATTTTATGAGTACTATTAATAAAAATCAGTTACAACAATTAAGAAAACAATACCCTATTGGATGTGTTGTTAAACTAATATCCATGGATGATCCTTTTGCTCCAAAGAGGGGAACATTAGGTAAAGTCTTATATGTAGATGTTACAGGAACTATACATGTAAATTGGGATAATGGATCTACTCTTGGTGTTGTATTTGGAGTTGATAAAATAGAGAGAATTGAATAAATGAAAAAAAAGTTGAAAAAAATTAAAATAAATAATTCTATACTCTTATATTTTTAATACAGACAACAAATAAGAGGGTGTTTCTTTCATTATTATTTTTTATGATTAACTACTAGTTTTATATCAAATAAGGCCTTTATGGGCCTTTTTTTGCGTCTTAGGGGGTACGTTTTCTCAATATATAATAGGAAGGGTATTATATGAAAAGTACTGAAAAAGAAAATATCACTAAGTTAAGAAATGAAGGTTATGGGTATACAGCAATAGCTAATGAATTAAACATATCTATTAATACTATTAAATCATTTTGCAAAGCTAATAATCTAGGTGGAGTTAAAGCTAAGAGAAATAAGCAAAAGAAGAATATTAGCTTTTGTTTAAACTGTGGTAAAGAATTAGAACATACTCCAGGTAAAAAGAAAAAGAAGTATTGCTCTGATAAATGCAGATATCAATGGTGGAATAATAATAGAGATAATAATTCAACCTATCAAATAAAATGTAAATCTTGTAATAAAAAGTTTAATACTTATAAAAACAGTAACAGAAAATATTGCTCTCACCAGTGTTATATAGCAGATAGATTTAAAGGAACAGCCAATGACTAGTAACCAATTTGAGAGACAAAAAAACTACAGTATTTCTTTAGAAATCCTATTCTCTTTAAAAGAAAATAAACTAATAACAGATGATGAATTTAAAGAATCTGAAACATTATTAAATGAAAAATATAAACCTATTATATCGATTGTATCTCTTGGTATCAACTTGAATTAGTTGGGGTTATAGAGCATGTATGTACATTAAGTAGG
>RZYO01000122.1 GCA_009930325.1 Spirochaetia bacterium
TTGACACTATAAGAAATAGTGCTAAAATACTAAAAACAGTTGTAAACAATTTAGGAAGCAGTGGCTCCTAAAGTGTCAACTAAATTGGGTGCAGACCACTTTTATCGTATTTGAAGTTGAATTTAATTTCTTAAATTATTTAATTAATTACTATATTTTAACTGTACCAAACTACCCCAAAATTTTTAAATTTTTAGTTGAAAAGGGGTTCTCTCAGTAAATAAACTTCAATATATATATTTTAATTATGTAATAGAAAAATATCTTTTTTTATAAACAACAAAACTATCTCTTGTTCAATTAACGATATTTTTTAATATGGTAAATGTTTACTTTGATAATTCAAAATTAATTGTTATAAGTGTTTGAAGTATAGTTAGATGAATGTCTTTTATGAAATAATAAATTTATTATATAAAAACAATTTTTATTCTCAACTATTATCAAAATTATTACTTATTGTATATGCAATTACTTAATATAAAAAAGAGTATTTTCTTTTAAAATTATACTAATTATGTTACTATTAATAATTAGTTTGGATAGATAAATAATTATATATAAAATTGTTGTTCTATCATTTTTTTATATTTAATTATTTAGGTTGGCAAAAATGAGTAAAAAGTCTTTGAATCTATATTTGGGTGTTTTAATAACTTTGATTATCGCAATTCTTATCTCATGTGATTTATTTATTACCCCACCCGCCGAGATTATAACCACCCCTCAAATAAAAGGTAATGTTTCTATACCAGAAGGAAGTAATTTAAACTATTCTGATATTTGGGTAAAAGAAACTACTTCAAATAAGATAACTCAAGTAAAAGAAGATGGTACTTTTTTGATAAGTGGCTTATCAGAAAATAAAAAATATACTTTATATTTTTCAGATACTGTTCCCAGTACCGTATCTAAATCAGCTAAAGCTATTACTGGGTCTCATTTTGGAGCACAAATAACTGATGTTGTGGCCTCTTTAGATAATGCTCAATCTTTAGAAACTGTGCCTTTAAAGAAAACTGGATATATAAATGGTAAAGTTACTTTAAAAGATGATAATGATAATAATTTAGATAATGTTGGAATTGATGTATATGTACCTGGGACTTCGTTTATAGCGAAAACAGATGAAGAAGGTAATTTTTCTATTTCAAATGTTCCTCAAGGTAAATATATATTGAGAATGGAAAAAAATTCATATGAAGGTATATATTCAGAAGAGTTAATATTATTATCTGAAACTGAAGAAGATCCAATACTAAATGTAAGCGAATATATTTTAAAAAAAGAAACAGGGTCTATATCAGGAAAGGCACAATCTGTTAATGCAATAGATAATGCAGGTACTAATATTAAATTATCAAATGAAACGAACTCTTATGTTGGATTAACTTCTTCTGATAGTACTTTTGAAATTTATAATATATTACCTGGTACTTATACTCTATTAATTACTAGAAACAATTATTTATCTGCAACAGTCGAAAATATTATAATTAATGGTGGAAAAGAAACAGTTTTAGAAGACACAATATCTATAAAGAAAATAGCAGGATCTTTATCTGGATTAGTTACTGATGATAATTCTACAGCTTGTAGTAATGTACAAGTTGTTGCAACTTCAAATTCAAATGAAAAATATTTGACATATACTGTTTCAGATGGAACTTATTTTATTAAAGAATTATTACCTGATACTTATTCTATTGAATATAGTAAAGATGGCTATGTTTCTAAAACAATCAATAATATCAAGGTAGAATATAATAAAGAAAGTACACTCCCCCCAATAAAACTAACTAATGATTCTTGTGTAATCAGTGGTAAAGTATTTCTTACTGGAGAAACTACTTATGAAGATGTTCAAGTAATAGCAACTTCAACTAGTAATAATAATTTAAAATTTCAAACATTTTCTCTAGATGATGGAAGTTATATATTATCAAATATACCAGAAGGACAGTTTACAATTTCATATTATAAGGATGGGTTTAATAGTAATACATCAACCTTAGTGAACACTACTCTTGGTCAAATAATTAATCTTGATAATTTAACACTGACAAGTACATCCTCAACTGTAAGTGGAAATGTAATATTAGATAGTGCTTATTCACATGAAGGAATTAATATTTTACTAAAAGCTGATGATGCTAGTATTCAATATAGTACTACAACAGATACAGCAGGTGATTATATATTTAATAAAGTAGAAGCTGGAGTATATACATTATTTGCATCTAAAGACGGTTATAATTTAAAAGAAAATACTCAAATAACAATAGAACCTGCTACAGATATTTCATTAGATTCTATTAAACTAGATGTAGCAATAAGGTCTGTTATCGGTAATGTTAATTTAGAATTAAGTGAAGATAATGCTGGTGCTCTTGTTACAGCAACAAATTTAAGTGATACTTCTTTAATTTATTCAGCTATTACAAATACAGATGGTAATTTTACACTAGCTGGTATGAAACCTGGTGAATATAGGATATCTATTACATATTCTGGTTACAGAACGACTACACTTCCAACAATAAATATAGTTAACAATACTTTAAATGATATAGGAACCGCTGATTTAGTAATTGCTAGAGGAAGAATTGAAGGTATAGCAACGTTAGAAGGTGAAACTAGTTATGAAGGGACAACCGTAGAATTGGTTGGTACAGAATATTCGACTATAACAGATGAAGATGGAATATATTCATTCTCTGTCCCTTCAAAAAACTATCCAGGTGGAGTTAGATATAGTAGAGAAGACTATAAAACAGAAAGTGAAATAGAAACAATTTCTGTATTAACAGACTCAACATATAGTGTCCGTTCCATTGAACTAATTTGCGAAAAATCTACAATTAAAGGTCTTGTTAATGTATCAGCCACAGATGATAATAGTAATGTTACAGTATCTATTAAAAATACTGCATATACTTTAATAACAGATATAAATGGAGAATATGAATTTAACCATATTCCTTTAGGTCAATATACTTTAGTTTTTGAAAGAGAAAACACACCAACCGTAGAAAAACAAATAACTCTTACCCCAGGGTTTGAATTAATAGTAGATGAAATAATAATGATACCTAATTCAGCAAGTGTAATAGGTACTATATCTCTTGATAGTGTAGCTGATTATTCAAATGTTAAAGTAACAGCCACAACAGCAGGTACAAATAACGTATATACCACATATTCAAATGCCAGTGGATATTTTAAAGTTTCTAACTTAATCTCAACAGGAACTCATACAATAACATTTACAAAAGAAGGATGGGATTCAGAAGAACTAATAGTATCAAATCTTGCACCATTAGAAGAGAAGAATATTACTATTGAGAATCCAATTACTCTTTACGATACAACAAAACCAATTATTAATTCAATCACAATTAACGAAGGTGGGAATACAACTAGTGATTCTACAGTTTCGATTAAAATTGATGCTATTGAACAGGGTAGTGGTATTAAAAAAATGAAAATTAGTTGGGATGGTATATTTGATTCTGAATCTTGGATAACTTATGAATCGATTTTTGACTCTATAATTCCCAATACTTCAAATGGTGATAAAACAGTTTATATTAAAATAGCTGATTTTTCTAATAATGAAGTAGATACAACTGCAAGTGCAACTATTACCCTCACGGATCAGTATACATCATATAGTGGGATGCTAGAAGATAATGAATTAACCTGGACTAAAGCTTTAAGTCCTATTCTTATCTCTGGAGATGTAATAGTTCCCTTAGACAAAACTTTAATTATTGAACCTGGAGTTGATGTGCAATTTAATGGGTCTTATGCAATATCAATTAGAGGTAATTTATCAGCAATAGGTACTGAATCTGAACCTATAGTATTTAAATCAGCAACTGATAGAGGATATACAGGAACGTGGAACGGAATAACGGCAGGTTCAAATGTATTAAGTGTAAATGAAGATAAATATGAATTTATCTTAGAAGAAGGTTCTACTATTCAATATTCTAGAATCATAAATACTTCAAATGGAATAAGAGGAAATATCCTTTTAAAAAATAGTTATATAAAAACAGATAATTATGCATTAGGTAGTAAAGATGGAGATTCTTTCACTGGATATGCAATAAATAATGAGATCTTTGGAAGTGTAAAAGTTCAAAAATGTTCAAATATTTTATTTGGAAATATTTTCAAAGGAAATATTTTTAGTTCAACTTTTTATCGTAGAGGTACTCGCTTAGTGAATAATTCAATTCAAGATTATAATACATTAATCTTAAGGGGACATGGAAAATTTGAATTTAATACTTTAAATAATATTACAAACTTGAGATTTGAGAATTGTGGGGACATCAAATCAACTCCTATGGGAAATGAAATAATTAATATAAAAAATACAATAAATAATATTGAACAAAATTCTTCACTTCGTGATATGAATTTTAGCAATATTTATGACAATTTAGGGAGCCCTATGTTATCAATTATAACTCCTTGGAGTACTTTAAGAAGTCATAATTGGAGAAATAATTATTGGGGTGAAAATTATACTATTGAATTAAATTCCTTAAAAAATAACAATAAAAACAATGCAAGTTTTATTTATGACGGGAATGATAATCCTGATTTGAGTATAATAGACTTTAGTGGATTTGTTTCTAAGCCTTGGGATTTTGCAGGATATCATGGTGCTGGCTTTATTGATTTTGAACCTAAATTCATTTCTTACTCTTCAATAAATAGTAATGTTAAAGATGCCCATATAGGAGATCCAATTGAATTTACATTATCCATGCTTTCAAAAGGAAATGTTGAAAAATATAAAGTCACACAGAGCGTAGAAAATATACAAAATACACTATGGCAAAATTATTCAGGATCAGGGTATATAAATACAGTTGATAATACTTTACTTCGTGATGGATGGCTTGATTTGTTTATACAAGTAATGGATTCTGATGGAAATATTTCTGCAATAAAAACTCTTTCAGTTGGGTATGATTGTCCTATAATAGATGAAGTTTCAATAAAAGAGGATGATAAATTTACAACTGATGAACAAATAGATGTTAAATTTAAGATTACTGATAATGGATATCCTTATAATAAATTTGAAATTTTTTTAAATAAAGAATTATTAAGAAGTGGCACTTATTATGGGAATGACACATTCTCTATTATTTACCCCACTAATAAAAAAAATGGTAATTATATTCTAGAAATAATCGGAACAGATAGTGTAGGAAATAGTACCTCGACTGGTGAAATTAATTTTATCATAGAAAGACCCTTGCCAGAATTAATAGATATTAGTCTACAAGAAGGAACGTTTATAGAAGAAGGTCAATCAGTCGAATTATCTCTTGAAATTGTTAGAACTAAACATCTTAAAACAATAAATATAATTAGTAATGGGAATACTGCTTTCTCTAAAACTTATAGTGATAATGGTGAAAATTCCATAAAACTGAACACTACTATTGATTCAGTCTATTTACCTAATGGAGACAATGAATTAATTATTGAATTAATAGATTATGCGGGTAATATTTCAACAAGTGTTCCTATCTCTTTCAAAGTTGGAGGAACGGCAATTGCTCCTGAAGTTACTGGGTTCACAATAGAAGAAGGGACTGTATTTAATACAAATGATGATTTTAGCTTGAATTTAACTGCAACAGATGATGGTGGGATAAAATCTATACTTGTTACTTTAGGAGATTATATTATACAGTCAAGTTCCTGGCCAAAGTATAGTGAGGCTTTACAAACTCGTTCAGTTGAGTCAAAGTTGATGATACCATATCGTAAAAATGGAAATTATGTATTAAAGGTTGAAGTTTCAGATTTCGCTGGGAATACAACGACTTTATCAAAAAATATTACAATTGATAGGCCAATCCCTATTCCAACTCTAAATATTACAAAATTAGATGATTCATTAAGCATTAATTGGAATATAACAAATTATAGTTATTTAAAACATTATCAAATATTGATAGATGGGAATCAATTATATTTTGAAATGCCAAATTATAAAGGTTCTAATAGTTGTTATATTAATAGGAATAAAAGCTGGGAACTAAAAAATCTTCCTATTGGAACACATGATTTAATAATAAAAGCAATTGATCAAGCTGGGAATGTAAATTCAAGTGAGTCTGTAAGTATTAATATTGAAGGTCAATTAAACAGTTCTGAATTTGGATTAAATAAGACCTGGAGTAATGATGGAACATTATTAGAAGATTGGTCAACTTTATATCTTTGGAACTTTGATGATCCAATAAAACCAAATTGGGAAACAGTAAGTGAAAGTAGAATAGGAACGATATATCAAACAACAAGTGGGGTAGGCAACAACGCTGCTAGAATATCAGTGCAAGTGGAAAATGAAATAAGTTTTTCAGACTCTACTTGGACATTTGAATTTTGGAGCAAGCTTGAGAATCCAGATCCTAATTCAAATTTATATGTTTATATAACTAATTTATTAAATTCATGCCTTCGTAAATATTCTTCTTCTAGTAACTCTTACTGGTACAATACATATTATTCTCTTTCTTTACTTGATAATGAAATATCAAATAATAGTGAAGCTGTTGGGCAGAGCTCTAGAGATTATTATCAAAATTGGCATCATTATGCAGTTGTCTCAACTGGGAATGAGATTAATTGGTATATTGATGGAGTCTTAATTAACCAAGTTGTTGATACTGTTTCAAAAAAGAGTGCATCAGGAATTTCTATTTATTCAAATTATTTAGATAACTTTGTAGATGAAATTAGAATTAGTTGTACGGCTCGTTCAGGAGAAGAATTATGGAATTATGTTAAATTTGTTCAGGATAATAATTTATTACCTGAGAATTAATTTAAATAAAGGATTGTAGTAAGAGTATAAGGTCTTTTTAATAAGGCTTTATACTCTAATTTAAATCAAATAAAAATTTTTTTTAATAATATATATTTATTCATATAATAACTTAAAGCTGTTAGTAATATATTGCTATATAGATAAATATTAATTTATCTCAAATTTTTTACAAACATTTTTTTGTTAAGAAAAATAAAGAAAATATACAATTTTTTAATTGTTATAATAAAAAATGGTTTTTAGACAAATGCAACTTTTGTCTAAAATACTCTGTATTTGGGAGTAAAAGATTTAGATAAAAAATAGACTATAGGTCATGTGTAACAGGGATGAAATGTGAAAACACTTATAAATAATTTTAAGAATTAAGGCGCGTTTTGATAAATTTAATTTGACTTGTTTTAATCAATCAGAATAAATATTACATATATATTTACATCTTTTTTATAAATTATTTAACTTAAAAGTTTTTTTATGATATTAAGTTTCTTTTTTATCCACCAATATTAAATACAAAATAATAGCTTGTATTTTCATAAGCAATTTGTGAATCTACAAAAGAGTTGGAATAAATCAATCCACCACCTATAACAGCTAGTTTTGGTATTTTAAAAGATATAGCCATACTTAATTGATTAGATAATTGAGTTTCATTCTTTGAAGTCCAAATATAATCGTTGCTTATTGAATCTTTTACAAAATCTACTAAATTTAAACTTAATATTGAAAATTGATAACTAGCTTGAATTTTGATTAAATTCCAAATATCTATATTTGATTCTACAAATATAAAAGGAGATCCAAAGTTACTTGTTTTAAAATCTTTAGAAGTTGGACTCATTAATGGATCTATTTTCAATTCTTGGTAAAAATTTAAATAATAAAAAGGTACAATACCTAAACTTGATTCAAATTGAATATTACTTTTATTTAAATCATAACCTAAATTAATAATAGGACCAATTGATTGAACAACTAAATTATTTGAAAATTCATTAAAAGCTTTATTTTCAGCATATAAATTAGGAAGGTAAATAAAACCTTCTTCATTTAATACATCATTATCATAATATATACCAATACCTGCAAAAAAAGAGTTGTCATTTAAATTTTTATGATAATTGTAAGGAGTTAAATAAATCTCATAAATATCTTCTTTTGAATAATTCAAAACAGCTACAGGATTAGTTGTAAAATCTAAATTAGAATTTACAGATTTTTTTAACATTAAATCAGCACTTAAATTATCGTTATACAAATAACTTAATTGAACTTTTGTTGAATTACCATTTTTATTAAAGCTTGTTGAAAGCTTATATGTTAAAGGAACTTGACTAATATTAGGTGTTGCATAAATAAGCAAAGAATTAAATACTAATATTGCTAAAATCATTAAATAAGTTTTTTTCAATTTTTATTCCTCTATATTCTTAAGAAGTTATAATTAAACTTAAAAATAAAAAAATAATTTATTTTTTATATAAGCTCATAGTTTTTTATAATAAGAATTCTAATCAAAAAGTTTAATTATTATAAAAATTAGTTAGATTATTAATATTTATTATAGAATTATTGTTGTGGCTAGTCAAATATTTAAGAAAATATTTAAAGACTATATAGTGATTTAATATTTAGTTTTTTAAAATGGGATGTTTTATACACCCTAGAGCCCCTTAATCGTGTAATTGTATTAGATTTGTTGTACCAATGCAAGTTGATACTCCAATTGTCTAAGTTTCTTGTACAATTGT
>RZYO01000314.1 GCA_009930325.1 Spirochaetia bacterium
TAGCTACTAGTTGGTTTAATTCTTTTAATAATTTATCAACTTCATTAGTTAGAGTTTCTTCTTTTGCTTTTAACTTATCTGTTTGTAAAACTTGATTAAGAATAAGATTACAATTTTCTATAATTGAATCTTTATCTTTAATTAAATCATTAATAGCATTAAGTGCTATTTCTTTTAACTCTTCTTCATAAAAATGATGGGTGGTACATCTTACTTTGTTCTTATATTTATTACTGCATTGAAAGATAATTCTTTTATACTTTGATGTTGAGTGCCAGGTTTTAGTAGTATAGACACTACCACAATCACCACAAATAACTTTATTTGCAAATACACTTTTATTAATATTCTTATTTTTAAGATTACCTCTCTTTTCAAATTCTTCTTGGACTAATTCAAATTGTTCTTTTGTTATAATAGAAGGATGACTGTTTTCAACATAATACTTTGGAACTTCTCCATTATTAACCTTTCTCTTTTTTGATAAAAAATCTGTTGAATATGTTTTTTGAAGAATAGCATTACCAGTATATTTTTCATTTTGTAACATGCTTTTAATAGTAGAGCCATACCACTTAATAGTTCCTCTTACATTTGGAACTTGTTTATCTTCTAATTCTTTTGCAATTGCATTAGGGGCTATACCTTGTAAGTATCTTGAATAAATATATCTAACTATAGTTGCTTCTCTTTCATTTATTACAATATTACCATTATAATCCTTATCGTAGCCTAGAAAACTACCATAAGACATTTTTACTTTTCCCTCTTCAAATCTTTTTCTTATCCCCCAGGTACAGTTCTCTGAAATGGATCTAGATTCTTCTTGAGCAAGGGAGGACATTATGGTAATTAGTAATTCTCCTTTACTGTCCAGTGTCCAAATATTCTCTTTTTCAAAATAAACTTCAACACCTTTTTCTTTTAACAATCTAACTGTTGTTAAACTATCTACTGTATTTCTAGCAAATCTACTAACACTCTTAGTAATAATTAAATCAATCTTTCCATCAAGTGCATCTTGGACCATTGATTTAAAGCCTTCACGCTTTTTGGTACTAGTTCCTGATATTCCTTCATCAGTGTAAACACCAGCAAAATCCCATTCATGTTTATTTTTGATATAAGAAGAATAGTATTTAACTTGTGTTTCATAACTTGAAGCTTGCTCTTCACTATCTGTTGAAACTCTAGCATAAGCTGCTACTTTCTTTTTACTATATTTATCTATTGGAGTTGATGTAAATTCTTCTAATGTTGCAGGTATTATTTTAACCACTCTAGGCATTTAATTTTCTCCTTGTCTTATGATTTTTCTTTGTTTGCCATGTTTTCTTTACAATTTTTCCATCTTTAAAATGGAAGAATAGTTCATATTCTCCAACTGTTATTTTTTCAATCAGAGTATTAAATAATTCTTCATCCAAAACTTCCCTATTTATTACTTCTGCAGTTAATTGGTGAAGCACTTTATCAGGAACATTACAAGATGGGCATACATGAGCAGTTTTAGCTATCTTTGTTCCACATATCCACCTTGTGTATTTACAAACCTTACCAGTGCTACTCTTATTACTATTACTTCTCTTTCTATAAGTCTTTCCACAAATTGAGCAATGGAGTTTTGAAGTAAAGCAGCTAAAGGTTAAAGATTGATTCGCTCTATAACCTAATGCCTTTCTTCTCTCAATTTCTTCTTGAACTTTATTAAATAATTCTTTTTCAATAATTACTGGATGAGTTCCTTCCACATAATATTTTGGAAGT
>RZYO01000123.1 GCA_009930325.1 Spirochaetia bacterium
TAAAAGTAAACCCCTTTGTCCATTTTTTATTAAAAAAACGAACATTTAAGAGGTTTTTATCTTACCATGTAAAACTCTGGGGGGAATTTGGGTAATTGATTCTTGTGAATACCCTTATTTAAATAAAAGTGCGATAAACTTATTAGAAAAAAGTAGACATAGATTCGATTCTTTGAATTTAAATACTACTTTAGTAATAAAAAGTGAATCAAATATATATCAGATATTCCCGTGGTTTGGATCAAAAGAAATAAATGCTTTATCTTTAATTTTAAATAGCAGAGGATTTAAAACAAGTATTGATAATGAAATTTATTTATCAATCGAAAAAACTAAAATAGATTGTGAAACAATATTAAATGAGTTTAGAAAAATTATTAGCGAAGAGATAGATCCTTTGGAATTAAAAATATCAAAAGATTTGGTATATAATATTTTTAAGAATGATAAATACTTGCCATACGAATTAGCTAAGAAACAATATTTAGATTTTTTTTGTGATTTTGATAGCATGAAAAGAGAATTGATAAAATTATTGAAGAAAGATAATAGTGAATTATATTTTTGTATTTATTGACGATTAAGAAATCCCCTATTATTATTTGAATATGGAAAAAATAAAAGAAGAAACTAAAGCAATTGAATTAGCCTCAAAATTAGGTGAAAATGCTGATAATAATCAAATAAGCAATATGGAAGTAAAACTACCTTCAATGAAAAGAGGTCCTATTGCAAAAATTTGGGATAAAGTTTGCGATATATATAATGGTTTTATGAGTGAAGAAACACCTTCAAGTTTAAAAGTATTATTATTAGGTTCTTTATTATATTTAGTTCTTCCTATTGATATTGTCCCTGATTTTATTCCAGTAGGTGGATTGATAGATGATGTTACTGTTCTTACATTTGTTTGGTCAAAATTAGTTAAAGTTGCAAAACTAGGCAATCATATTGGATCTTCTGTTGTTAAACAAACCGTTGGAGATAAAATTCAGGAATCTATAAAAACTGCTTATAATAAAGCTTTTGAATTTGGGAAAACTAAATTAGATTCAATATTAAAGAAAAAAGCAAAAAATACAATTAAAAATTGTGTTTTAAGCCTTTTTGCATTTGTTATAGCTATTTTATTTTTATTAAATGATACACAAGAAAGTGCATTAATCTCATCACTTATAATAATAATACTATTACTTCGTACCTTGTTTTCTTTTATTAAAAATATCCCTTTAGTTTTTCAAATACTAAAGATATATATAAAAGAAAAGAATATAGATGATACTATTGCTGTATATTTAAAAACTACTTACGCTTTTATTCAACCTATTGAAGATTTTAAAAATAAAATAAAAGTATTTAAAGATATTCCAGATTTAAAAGAATTAGTTTATTTGCAACGAAAAGCATTGATGAAAACAATAATTGAAATAACCATTACAGTTGTTTTAGCTATAATTTTAGCTTTTGTATTTAAAAGAGTATTAATTTATTATACTGATTATAATTTTATTGAAATAATAACTTTGCCATTTTTAAAATTATTCAAGTTATTTAAGTAAGATTGATATTTATAAATTTTCTATATTTTTAATAATATAATCTAATGGAATTTTTTCTTGTTCAAGAATTATTTTTTCTTTTCGAATATATTCAAATATTTTAATTTCTTCAGCTGTTAAATTATAAATTTTTCCTTGATAAGGGGTTCCTTTTTGTGAAGAAAAGATTAAATTATTTTTTAAGGTCATAATATCCATAAAAATACTTTTTGCATTAGGATATATTTCTCTAAATAAGCTTAGAATTGCTAAACCATGTTCATCAATATCTCCAAAATAATATAAATTTTTTGAATTAATTAAATTTTTGTTTTTAAAACTAAGTATTGAAAATCCTCCTGAGTATAAACAAATATCATTTTTCTTTAATGGGAAAGTAAAGAATGTTGTTTTATTTTCAATTACAAATATTCTTTTTGCATTTGGTAAAAAAGTTGAAAATGAAGAAGGATTTAAATTGATTATTTTTGATTTAGCACTATTGTTATTAGTATCAAAAATATTAAATTCATAAAAAGACCTAATATATATTAAAAAATCTTTATCTATTAATCCTAATTTTTGATATTTATTATCAATATCAGAGAGAACTGTGAATTCATTTAGAAAGTATGTAATTGCTGAAAGATTTTTTTCAATAAATTTTGTTGGAATATCTATAGGCAGCTCTCTAGGATATAATCCACTATTTGGATTTTCTAATAAAAATTTTATTGTTTTTGATAATTGTTCTGTAAATTCACTATCCCATTTCAATATTTTTGATAAATTTTTTTCAAGTAATATATTTGATATATTTAATTCTTTTCTTAAAATATTCATTTTTTCTATAAATTGATTTACTTCTTTTTCTTTTGACAAATATTTTAAATAATCAATTTCAGTTTCAAAAAATAATTTACTAATTTTTATTTTTCTAGAATCAGAAAGAAGTAAAGTATATCCATATTTTTTATTAAATTTACTTTCTTTGTATATTATTTGAAAAAGGGAAGTTGCTTTATCATAATCGTTTTCTGGTACTTTCATATTTCCCCTTATTTCTAAGGGGAAAATATTTTGATTATATATTTTGGATTTTAAATATGTTTTATATTTATTTTGTGCTTTTTTAAGTATTTCTGTTTGTGTTAACATTTTCCAATTCTTCTTTTTTGATACTATGAACAAAAGAGTGTTTTCCATCTTCACAAACTGTAATTTGAACGCTATCAATGTATGGTTCTACTAAATTTACTTTATCCATCGGAGTTACAACCATTAATTGTAGATCCATTGCCTTAAAGAGGTCCATTGCATATCTACTATTATTATCATCACTTTTACTAAAGGCTTCATCTACAATTACAAATCTAAATGATTTAGCAGTATTTTCATAATTAAATACATCAAATTGATGTGCTATTGCAGCTGCTAAAATAGTATAGGCTAATTTTGCTTTTTGACCTCCAGAAATTGCAGCACTATCTTTATAAAATCTTGCTTGCTCTGAAGTTTCAGTATAATATTCTTCAACAGCAAATTGATACCAATTTCTTACATCTAAAACTTTGTTTGCAAATCTATCATTATCTTTTAAGGTTGTTACTAAGTCATCTACTGCAGTTAAGAAAATTTCAGTCGCTCTTTTTTTGTCTTCTTCTCCAAGCAAAACTATTCCTGGATCTGGTATAGCTTTTTCTAAAAGGTTTTTAAATTTTCTAATTTCTTTATCTCTTGAAGATTCAATTGTTATTCTGATTCTAGTTTCAGGATTTTTTTGATATGTAATTGAGTTTAAACTTTCATTTAATTCGAAGATATTGTCTTTTATTTTTCTGTTCCATTCTTTTAGATTTGAATTTAAATCAATAATATCTTGTTGAATTTGTCTAGTTCTGAGATTTGAAAATTTCTCTTTATATTTTGGAAGAGAATCTGTTTTTAGTTTATCTAACATTAATTCAAATAATTCTATTGATTCTAAGTCACTAGATAAATTAATTGTATCATTTGACCAAGATGGATAATCCTCAAGGATTGAAGGTTTTGGATTTATAAATTGACTAATTCTTGATGATAATTCTTTTTCTGCTTTGTGAGCTTGTTCTTCAAAGGTATTAATTTCATTGTTTATTTTATTCTCAGTAATCTCTTTATAATGTTTAACTTCTTTTGTATCAGAAAAAGTTTTTGGAAGTTCATATTCAATTTGCATCTTAGATATTGGTTCAAAAAATGAAGTTAAATCTTGGTTAAAAAGATAATTGTCAATTTGTTCTTTTTCTTTTTGTTTAAGTAATAATGTTGACTTTATTCCACCTATTGCTTGATATAGATTTGCAATAGTTTTTTCAACTTCAATCTTTTTTCTTTCATTGAGTATTAAAGAATTTCTTAATTCTTCTAAATCTGAAGAGTTGTTTTTTAATTCAAGTAATTGGTCATCAATATTATCAATTTGTTTTCTATATTTTGTAATATCAATTGAGGAATAATCACTGAATTCAGATAAATAAACACAACTATTTAATTTGTTTTTAGCTTTATTTATGTTTGAAATTTGTGTTTTTATATCTTCAACAAATATAATAAGTTGCTTTTCTAATTCTCTTTTTTTTATTTCCAAGCGAGTAATCTTTTTTTCTGTTTCCCAGCCAAGAATATGTATATCATATTCTTCATTTGTAATAGGTTTAATAAATTTATTATTTGTATTTAATAAACCTTGTTCTGAAAAAGTATTATTTGAGCTTATTACATTTTCAAGGCTTTCATTAAATGTATATTTGAAATGTGATTCTAAATATTTTATTAAAAAAGATTTATATGTACAATCTTCTTTGATCTCTAACATCATATTTGATAAAATTGGAATATTTTCTTCATCAAAAATTATTTCTTCATTATCATCAAAGATATTAAGTTGATCTTTGTCCTCTCCATTTAAGATATTATTATCACTAATGTTTTCGATAATTATTATCTGGATTAAATTTTCAAGTTCATTTTCATTTAGATATTTTGCAACTTTTATTGCATTTTGAGGGTAAACCATAAGCGATAAAGCAATTGGTCTAATTAAAGATTCGATTGCTAGAGCTTTATCTAAAGAATTGTCATTTACTCGAATTAATTCTCCCATAAATTTTAATTCTTCAGAATCAATCAAAGTGTCTTTAGAAATTTTATCTCTTATTTCTAAGTAGTTTAGTGGAATATTACTGTTTTTATTTTTTATTGCTATTAATTGATTTGAAATATTTGAAATCTGTTTTTTTACACTGTTTTCTAATAATGTAAGTTCATTTTTATCATCTTCTAATTTAGATATTTTGTTTTCAAATATTTCTGATTTTGATATTGCACTATTTTTAATTTCAGAAAATTCTTGAATAGTTTTTGGAAAATCAAGATTTAAGATATTGAGATTTTTTGAATAAACATCTACTTGTTTTTGGATATGATTAATAGTATTTATTAAATCTTTTCTTCTGACTTCTAAACCATTTATTCTTTCTGTCCTTTCATCAGAAAATAATGTTTGTTTAATTTCATTTATATTTTCTTCTATTAATTTTTTTTGTTCATTATTTTCTAAGACAATTTCTTCTTGCTCAACTAAATTTTTACTATATGTTTCAATTTCATTTTTTAAAATAGATAAAGATGTTTGAGCTTCCCAGGTTTTTAAATATTTGTCTTTAATTAATTCTTTTTTTTCTTTTTTTGTTGAATAAAAAGTAAATGATGAGTGACTTTCTTTTATTTTTTCTAAAAGATTAATTTGTAATTCTTCTTTTTCTATTTGAGTTTTTAATTGCATCAAATTATAATAATTTTTTGAAATTGTATTAAAACTTTCAAAAGAAGACCCTTCATCTAGCATTCTATCTCGAATAAAGCTATTTAAATCATATAAATCCTTCATACCAACAGTTTGTGAGAAAATCTTTATAGCTTTATCTTTATACCTAAATCCAAATTTTTTAGAAAATTCTTGGCTATAGCGTTTAAAAGTGTCAAAACTTGTAATTAAAATATCGGGGAATGTTTTTTTTAAAATTTGAATCCAATTAGAATTTGGATTGTATCCAATATTGTTTTCATTTAGCATATCAATTGACAAAAAGCCTTCAATAACAAAATATTGTCTTTTTAAAGACCCATTTGCTGAAAAATATCTTATTTGCATTAATGTAATAGAGTTTTCAGCTGTATTGTTTGAAAAGTTTGCTAATATGATACTATGACAAGATTTGTCTCTTAATAATTTTCTTGTTGCAGTGTAATCATCATTGTTTTTTTCTGTAGAATAAGCACCAAGAACATAGCTTTCTTCTGTTCGTCCATTTTTTCCATCATGACCACTAGATAAATTATATGTTCTATCATTAGTAGGAACAATTAGAGTTAATAAAGCATCTACAATTGTTGTTTTTCCTGTCCCATTTGCTCCTGTTAGTAAGGTGTTTTCTCCATCAGTATTTATGTTAACAATATGATTATCAAAATTTCCCCAGTTATAAAGTTGAAAGTGAGATAGTCGATATCCTGAATGTTTAATCCCTAAATCAAGGCCTAAATCTAAATCTCTCATTATTGGTCTTTCTCCTCATTTACTTCTAATTGTTCTTTAAACTCTTTTAAAAAATTAGCATCTACTTTTGCTCTAATAATGTTTCTAATTATATATTCTCTATCATTTGATAGCTGAATATTATCAGCTGATGTATTAATTCTTTTTATTAAGTTCATATTTGAAATATAGTTTAAATTTGTAGCAATCATGTCATTATATTTGACTTTATCTATACTATTTTGATAAAAGGGTGCAACAAGATCTGCAATTTCACTTTCTTTTAATATGAGATTTTCAGTATTAATATTTTCTAGTTCAAATTTATCTAATTCTTCTCTTAATATTACTAATATTAATGAAACCTCATATGTTAAAGGATGTCTTTTTAATAATCTATTTAAATTATCAATTACATTCCCATCTTCGTCTTCAATTTGTTGTAGATAGGCATAATCAATTTCATCGCTGTAGAAGAGTTTTAAGCCTATGATATTAAAATATGAATTAACTTCTTTATTCCATAGGCGTAAGGATTCAAATATTTCTTTATTATCATCTTCAAAAAGTGGGCCTTGTAATAATCTTACACAGAGATCACTCCAATGTTTTGTACTATTAAATTCGTTTTCATTCATTATTAATTACCACCTTCGGAATTATTAAAGAAATCTCTGATTTCTTTTCATAACTAATATACTTAATTGTTTCCTTTTCTTGATTATCTATTGTTACCCATTTTTCTTTGAATAAAATTGATAGGTATGTTAAAACTTCTGCAAGCCCATATTTTATTGGATATTTTTTTAATATATCTTGTATTGTAAGTGTGTTTGAGTTCTTTTTTGAATAAGCATATTCAGTTTCTATATTCTTTCGAATTTCTTCTTCATTAACATATATATCAACAATAAGTTGTGAATAATCATATAAAGGTATATTCCCTTCTTTATAATTTGCTAGTGAAGTTCTATTGTTGTTTGGATTGTTTATATCTAAAGGTCGAGCCATATCATTATTTATAATAGGGTTTCCATCTAAAATAATAATATCTTTATTAAAAGGTATTTCAATGTTTGGATTAATGCAAAGAGCTTTTATTTCTTTTGTTAAAGAAGAAATATATTTGTATTCTGGGCTAGTCTTTTTTGTAATTATTCTTTTGAGTTTTTCTGATAATAATCTATTTTCTTCTAATACATTTTTTCCAGAATTGTATAAATTTTCTTCGAAAGTATTGAAAAAATCAATATCGAATTTTTGGTTTGGTAATCTTTTTGTAATTTCTAAAATTCTATTTTTGATAGAATTTTCTTCATTTTGACTTCCTAAATAATACCAAAAAGTATTAAAACTTTCTCCTTGTGGTGTTTTTTGAAGCTCTTCAGTTTGTTCTAATATATGAGATAAAATTGTGCCTCTATTTTCTGTTGTTTCAACTTGTTTCTTACATAAGTCAGAGAAAATTTTATGATTGTTATCTTTTAATTGTTTAAAATCTGCTAATAGTGTTTTGGCAACTTTATTTAATGATTCAACTCTTTCTGCTACCTGAAGGTGTGAATATGTTTCAACATTTCCAGTTTCTTCAATTTTTTTGATTTCATTTTCAATTTCTAATTTTTTCTTTTGTAATTCATCTATTCTTGCTTTTGGATTTTTAATTGTGTTATGGTCAAGCTCTTTAATCCTATCTATTATTTCTAAAAATTTAGATTCTGTTCCTACGAACATATTTTTTAAATCTTCTATTTCTTCGAAATATCTAAATAAGCGATCAACTGAAGTTGAAATATCAACCATTTCGATGTGATCTTCATTGTAGTATCTAAAAATATAATGAGTATCAGCCGCTGACCATCTTTTTGTTAAATTTAATGCTTTATCATATAAATCTAATTCAATTGTATCAAAATTGATTATGTCAATTTCTTCGGAGTCTTCAAATAAATTACTATCATTGTAATCAATATAATTTGCTAACTTTTGAACAAAGTATTTTTGTTCTACACCATTTTTGTTTTCTTCTTCTTTAAAAATTTTATATAAGAATGAAATAATAAAAGAAGCATTTTTTTTTGTTAATAAATTCAATCCGCTATCGTTAGTAATTAGTGTTTTTACTTGATCTATATCTGAAAACAAAGGAGGCTCCTTAATTGAATTATTGTCTTTTATTCTATCATATGGAGAATAAGATTTCTACTAAATATAGAAAATATTATTATGCAAATGTTTAAAATATTAAATAAATTAAAAGGTACCCTATGTTTGGGTACCTTTGTATTTAGGAGGTTTTATATATTGTTTTATCTACTATTGGATTGAGTATTCAATTTTTACATTACTTACATAGTCACCAGCAGGAAGATCTGCATCGCCTTCCCAGCTTAAGTTAAACTTGTTTACTAGTAATGAAACATGTTTTCCAGCTAATAAAGTGTCAATTGAAGAACTAGTATTTACTTTTGGTCTAATACCTGA
>RZYO01000124.1 GCA_009930325.1 Spirochaetia bacterium
GTTAATAGTTTTTTCATAATTTTGTTTTCCTTTAATTGTTATTTAATAATTTAGTTTTTAATCTTGTTTTCCTTTAAGATGTTTTAACTATACAATATCATGTAACTTATGTCAACAATTATTTTAAAAAAAAATACAAAAATATTATAAAAATAGTTAATTGCTTATAATACATAGAATTGAACATGTATAAGTTATATAGTAATTAGGTTACTTGTGTAATAAGTAAAAATAATAACATAAAAATTAATAAATAATTTTTAAAAAAAGAAAATCAGAGAATATCTGAATACTCTGATTTATTATAAAGCGAATGAAAAAGCAAAATAAAAATTAAAAAAAATCAAGGAGGAAAAGTAAAGCTTAATAATTGGATTATTTTGCAATTCTCCATCCATCTTCAATAATTTCTGTAATTGATGAATAATATTTAATTAATAAATCTGTTTTTTGATCATATATTTTGTAATTTTTTATTATGGCATCTTTTAATTGAATATAACCACATTTGCCATTACAGTTTGTCATAGTACAACCCTTTTTGTTTTGGGAAAAACCAGAGCGAAAGAAATCAAAATCAAGTGAAGATAGAGCATTTCTTGTTTTTACTCTTTCTTCATTGTTCCAATTGTCATTATTGTTCATAAATATAATTCTCCCTATTATATTTAATATTTTTTTAATTTAAGTGGGAAACGAAGTAAGTATAGTGATATAAAATATTTAATTGTTATATATCTAATAATAGTATATATTTTATAAAAAATAAAGTTTTTATTTAAAATATTTTCAATTTAATAAATATTAATTGGAGGCAAAATAATGATAATGATAAATAAGAAATATATATATTATAGGGGTGGAGTTGTTTTGTGGTATAAGAATAAATAAAGAAGCTTTTTGAAAGATTGAAACTTATTTCATTAACTGGGAATTATTTGAAGCACAATGTGATGAGAAAATAATAATAAAAAATAATAATAAAGTTCCAAATCTAGAGTGGTTTAATATCAATAAATTACCTAAAAAAGCCTCTTTATTATTTAAATTCAGATAAAAAAAATTAAAGAAAAAAATTAATTAAGTATTACATTTTAAAATAATTGATTTAGTTTTAAAGAAAGAAATCCATTCTTTATTAGGTTTTTTATTTGTAATCACATATTTTATGTTATTAAAATCTTCAATTTTTGTGAGACTAGATTTTCCAAATTTTGTATGATCAACAACTAAAAAAGCTTCATCACTATTGTCTATCATTTTAGCTGCAATTTGTGCTGCAAACTCATTATCATGGCTTAAACCAAAATCAAGAGATATTGAAGTTGGACTTATGAAAGCTTTGTCACAATGTAATTTAATTAGATTATCTATTGTAATATTTCCTCTAAATGCATTTGCGTTATTTGTTAAATTGCCACCTAAGCAGATTGTTTTTATTAATGGGTTATTTGATACTAAATTAATAATTGACAACGAATTAGTAATAATTGTTGCTTTTAATTGTTTTAAATTTAATTGTTTTGCAACGCATAAGCTTGTTGAACTTGAATCAAGCATTATTATATCACCATCTTTAATAAATGATGTTGAAACATTAGCTAAAGCTTCCTTTTCTTTCATCATAACTTGTTCTCTTAATTGAATAGGAATAGATTTATCAAAAGTGTCAATTTTATAGGCTCCGCCATGAACTTTTATTATTCCAAAATTCTTTTTAGATAAATAATCTAAATCACTTCTAATTGTTTCCATTGTAACATTTAAAGAAGCTGCTAAATTTTTAACTGTAACGGTTTTATCTTTGTCTAAAATATTTTTTATTTGATCTCTTCTTTCTTTTGCTAGCATAAAATTCCCTTAAAACAAAATATAGTCTGTTAAATAAAATTAGCATTAATATCTTATTAAGTAAAGAAATATTATTCATTTAATAAAAATATTTTTTTCTTGACTTTTGGTTTTTTTCGTGTTTATATAATAGAAACAATGAAAAACAAAATAAAAAAAAGGTGAATCATGAATAGACTAGATGATGGAATGGCATTTATTTTAAAGTATGAAAATATTGCATGGTATAGCGAAGGGAAAGTTAGAATATTAGATAGAAGAATATATCCTATTGAGGTAAGATTTGTTGAATGTACTACCTATAATGAAGTAGCACAAGCAATTACTGATATGGTAACTCAAAGTTGGGGACCATATTTTGCTGCAGGAATGGGTATGGCTTTAGCTGCTTATCAAGCTAGAAGTTTAAATGAAGTTGATTTTGTTAACTTTATGCATAATGCTGGAATAGCTTTATATACTGCTAGACCAACTACATCTGCTTTTATGAAAGAGATTGTTGAAAAATGTGAAGTTGCCGCTGTTAATGCAAAACTGCAAGGAAAATCAGCAATTGAGGCTGCATTCAATACTACAGTAGAATATTATGATGAAATATATACTTCTTGTAAAATTATGGGTAAATACCTTGTAGATAATTTCCCACAAAAAGGCACAGTCATGACTCAATGTTGGGCTGAGACTGTTGTTGGAATGATGCTTAAATCAATTAGAGAACAAAATAAGGATATTAAATTTTTCTGTCCTGAAACACGACCATATTTCCAAGGTGGTAGACTTACTGCAAGTTGTATAAAAGATATGGGATTTGATGTAACTGTAATTACTGATAATATGCCAGGTTATGTACTTGAGAAAAAGAAAGTAGATGTATTTACTTCAGCTGCAGATGTAATTTGTATGGATGGCCATATTGTTAATAAAGTTGGAACTTTTCAAATCGCATTAGCTTGTAAATATTTTGGTATTCCATATTATGTTAATGGTAAACCAAATTTAGCTCATAAAGATAAAGCTTCAATTGTAATTGAAGAAAGAGATCCAGAATTAGTATTACATGCACTTTCACAAAAGTTTACATATGAAGGTGTTAAGGGTTACTATCCTGCATTTGATATTACTCCTCCTGAGTTATGTGCTGGTGTTATTACTGACAAAGGGCAATTTGATCCACATCGCTTAGACCAATATTATAAAGAGAGTAAATAAATATGATAGATTTTTATGAAGAAAGAAATGCTGTAGCCCAAACAATGAATCGTCTTTTCGCAAGAGGATTAACAACTGTTTCAGGAGGAAATATAAGTTTAAGAATAAATGATGACTTATTTTGTATTACTCCATCTGCCTTAGATAAAAGTTGTTTAACAGCTGATAAAATAGCTATTGTTGGATTTGATGGTACCAATCATACTCCTAATTTAAAATTAAGCATTGAAAATGAAATTCATAGATTAGTATTAATAAATAGACCTGATATCAATGCAGTAGTTCATTCTCACCCAATTTACGCTTCCACATTTAGTACAATAGATACAGAAGAGTGTAAAATATTATCAAAATTAACAGCTGAAGCTTATTATTTCATGGGAGACGTAATAAATGTACCTTATTCTTTAATGGGAACAAAATCTTTAGCCAGTGAAGTTGCAAAATATTGTAAAAATTATGATGTTATGCTTATGCAAAATCATGGAGCAATTGTTCTTGCAAAAGATTTATTAGGTGGTTTTGATAAAATGGATTTACTTGAAAGAGCAGCTCAAATGACTGTAATTGCAAATCAATTAAATTCTTTTGGTTTAAATGCAAAGGAACTTAATTCACAACAATGTAAAGAAATTGAGGCAATGAGGTAATTTATGGAAGAAATAAGCTTTTTAGAAAAAGTTGAACAAAGTGCTGCTTTCATAAAAAATAAAATTAACTATGATGTAGATATTGCTCTTGTATTAGGAAGTGGACTAGGGGAATTAGCTAATGATATAGAAAATCAAACAATAATTAATTATTGCGATATTCCTTTTTTCCCACATTCAACTGCTCCAGGACATTATGGTAGATTAGTAATTGGTGATTTGGGCGGGAAAAAAATTGTATGCATGCAAGGGCGTTTTCATTATTACGAAGGCTATGATACAAAAACAGTCTGTTATCCCATATTTGTATTTAATCAATTAAATATTAAAAAATTGATTTTAACAAATGCTGCTGGATGTTTGAGAAAAGACTGGAATGTTGGAGATTTGATGATTATCAAAGACCATATAAAATTAGTTGCTGATAATCCACTTAGAGGAACTAACTATGAAGAATTAGGTCCAAGATTTTTTGATATGTCAAAAACTTATAGTTCTAAGATGGTAAGTGTTGCAAAAAACTGTGCAAAAGAGTTAAATATTCCCATTAGAGAAGGAGTTTACCAATTCTTTAGTGGACCAAGTTTTGAAACAGCTGCAGAAGTTAGGCTTGCAACTAAGTTAGGTGCAGATGCAACAGGAATGTCTACTGTATTTGAAGCAATTGTTGCAAGTTATTTTGGTATGGAGTTGTTAGGAATAAGTTGTTTAACTAATATGGCAACAGGTATAAGTGAAACAATTTTAGACGAGAATGAAGTAATTGAAGCAGGAAAAAAAGCTAGACCACAATTTATTGAATTGTTAAAAAAGGTCATTATTGAATGGGAAATATAATTACAATTATTAATTAAATTTTATAATTGTGAAGGAGTTATATATGAAAAAATTGTTGTTAATCGCAATGGGTATGATGTGTGTTTCATCATTAGTATTTGCAGGTGGAAAAGCTGAAGAGCAAACTAATGTTGAAAAGGGATTAAATATAGCTATTATTACAACCCCTTCAGGAGTTGATGATGGTTCTTTTAACGAAGAAAACTACAATGGTATTTTATCATTTATTGAAAAAAATCCAAGTTCTACAGTTAAACCTTTAAGAGAACCTAGTGGTGATGTAGCTAAAGCATTAAAAGTAGCAGCAGATGTTGTTGCAGATTATGATGTTGAAGTATGTACTGGATTCCAATTCTCAGGTATTTCTCAATTAGCAATTGATAACCCAAATACAAAATTTATTCTTGTTGATACTTTCCCAGTTGATCCAGCAAATCCTGCAGGTAATGTTGTCTTAGACAATGTATATGCAATGCTTTTTGCTGAACAAGAATCTGGTTTCTTTGCAGGTATTGCTGCAGCTTTAGAAACAAAAACTAATAAAGTTGCTGTAATTAATGGTGTTGCTTACCCATCAAATGTAAACTATCAATATGGTTTTGAATGTGGTGTAAAATATGCTAATGAAAAATATGGTACAAGTGTTGAATGTGTTGAATTAGCATCTCAAGCTGGTACTGATGTAACTGGTGCTAATGTTGGTGGTAACTATGTTGGATCTTTTGCTGATGAAGCAACTGGTAAAATTATTGGTAACCAATTAATTAACGAAGGTTGTGATATCTTATTTGTAGCAGCTGGTGGATCAGGCAATGGTGTATTTACTGCAGCTAAAGAATCAAAAGGCAAAGTAAAAGTAATTGGTTGTGATGTTGACCAATGGAATGATGGTGTTGTTGGAGATAGCAATATCATATTAACAAGTGTTCTTAAAGTAATGGGAATTAATGTTGATAAAACTTTACAAAAAATTAAAGATGGTACTTTCAAAGGTGCAAATGAAGTATTACAAGCTAGTACTGATTCAACAGGTTTTGTAAAAACTCCTGGTCATAATCAATTAAGTAGTGACACAATTGCTAAACTTGATGAAGCTTATGAATTAGTTAAAAATGGTACAATTGTACCTGCTTCTAACTTCGGTGGATTCTCTGTTGAAGAATTTAAAGTAAATTAGTCTATAAAATAGGTCCATTTTCATAAATGGAAATGGGCCTTTTTGGAGAATATAAATGAATACAAATTTTGTAGAGTTGAAAAACATAAGCAAAGTTTTCCCAAATATTGTTGCAAATGACGATGTTTCTTTAGATGTGAAAACTGGAGAAATCTATGCAATACTTGGAGAAAATGGAGCCGGTAAGTCAACTTTAATGAGCATCCTTTTTGGACTATATGAACCAACAAGTGGGAGTATTTATATTAAAGGTGAAAAAGTTAATATAACTTCGCCTCTTGATGCAAACAAATTACATATTGGGATGGTCCACCAACATTTTAAACTTGTAGATAATCAAACAATTGCTGAAAACATAATTTTAGGAATAGAACCTATTAAAAAACAATTTAAAATTTTTCCTAAAGTAGATTTAAAGAAAGTAAACGAGGATGTAGCTTTATTATCAAAGAAATATCATCTAGATGTTAATCCAACTGACTTAATTCAAGATGTAGCTGTTTCAACAAGACAAAGGGTTGAAATATTAAAGATGCTATATAGAAATGCTGAATTATTAATATTTGATGAACCTACTGCAGTTTTAACACCACAAGAGATTGAATCATTATTACAAATAATAAAATCTCTAAGAGATAGTGGAAAAACAATAATTATAATTACTCATAAACTAGATGAGATAAAAAAAATAGCAGATAGATGTGCAATATTAAGAAAAGGTAAATTAATTGATGTTTTAGATGTAGAAAAAACAACTACAAAAGAAATGGCATCTCTTATGGTCGGTCATGATATTTCTCTGCAAATAAAGAAAGATGATAATCCTTATGGGAAAGATATATTAAAAGTTGAAAACATTAGCAGTATTAATAGTGATGGAATTCAAGTATTAAAGAATATTTCCTTTAAAGTCAGAAGTGGTGAAATATTAGCAGTTGCAGGAGTTTCTGGAAACGGTCAGGTAGAAATTGCTGATGCAATTGCTGGCTTAATTAATATTAGTGAAGGTAGAATTTTATTAGAAAATAAAGAAATCAATGATCTTAATATTAGAGAAAGAATAGAATCTGGAATTGCTTATATACCAGAAGACAGACACAATGTAGGACTATTATTGGATTTTACTTTATCAGAAAATTTATGTTTAAAACAATATTATCAAGAGCCATATTGCTCTTCTAAGGGTGTTTTAAATTATGATGAATTTGTAAAAACTAGTGATTATCTAATTGAAAAATATGATATTAGATGTGGCGAAGAAACCCATAATACTATTGTAAGAAGTATGAGTGGAGGGAATCAACAAAAAGCAATTATTGCACGAGAAATACACTCAAATTCAAACTTAATTATATTTGTACAACCAACAAGAGGACTTGATGTTGGAGCTATAGAAATAATCCATAATAGAATTGCTGAGCTACGAAATAATGGTAAAGCTATTTTATTAATTTCTTTGGAATTAGATGAAATCATGGCTTTGGCTGATACTATTTTAGTAATTTATAATGGACAAGTTCAAACTATAGAAGAAGCTAAGAAACTTACTAAAGAACAAGTTGGAGAGTATATGATGGGGGTTCACAACCATGCTAAATAAGAAAAATATTTTTAAAAGAAGTTTTGCAAGTTTTTGTGGTCCAGGAAAACATCAAGTACTTAGGATATCTATTTTTTGCTTATTATTAAGTTTACTTGGAGGAGCAATTTTACTTTTACTTTTAGGTAAAAACCCTTTATTGGCTTATGAGAGTTTATTACAAGGTTCAGGTATTTTACCAAAAGCAAAATATCCTGGAAGAAAAAATCAATTAACTGATTTTTTAAACTTGCTTAATTATAGCGTTCCTATGGTATTTGCTTCTCTCTCTGTTGCAATAGCACTAAAGTGTGGACTCTTTAATATATGTGTTTCCGGAATTATGGTTTTATCTGGTTTTGTTGCAACTGTATTAGTTGGTTATAGTGATATTACATCTATAGTTGCAAAAGTTCTTGTCATACTAATTGGTATTGGCGTTGGAGCTTTAATGGGGGCTTTAATTGGTTGGTTAAAATATAAATTTAACATGAATGAAGTTGTTGTAGCTATTATGTTTAACTATATAATCAGCTATGTTGCAAGTTTCTTTATTCAAACTAGATTTGTTGATCCAGTTACAAGACAGAGTGTAGAGATTAATCAAAATGCAAGATTAACATTAGTTGATGTAGAAAAATTTGGATTAAGAATGAATATAACAACAGTATTCTTTTTAGCTATTATTGTTGTATTTATTATTAAATTTGTTTTAGAGAAAACAAGATTTGGATTTGAATTAAAATCTGTTGGAGTGAATAAAAAAGCTTCTAGATATTCTGGTATGAAAGTTGGATCTACTATTGTAAAAACTATGATTATTTCCGGGGCCTTAGCTGGACTTGCTGGAGTTACTTATTATTTAGGAAGTTATGCTTCCATTCAGCCAAGAATAGTTCCACCTTTAGGTTTTGATGCAATTGCAGTAGCTCTTCTTGGAAATATGGCTCCAATTGGATGTTTTTTTGCTTCAATATTAGTAATGATATTTGAATGTGGAACTGCTTATCTTTCTTCAAAATTAGGTGTATTAAGAGAAATAGCTGCGTTAATTACTAGTATCCTTTTATTATTTAGTGCAAGTAGTGGTTATTTTAAAATGTTAGCAAATAAATTTAAAACAGAGCTTTTAGAAAATGGAGGTAGAAATGAATAATATAATAATTGACCCAAATTCCCCCCAGAGTTTTACATGGTTTGACTAAAGTGGCCAATTTATCTTGAATTGTTTGATAATTTCTTCTTGAAATTTGGTTGGTT
>RZYO01000315.1 GCA_009930325.1 Spirochaetia bacterium
TGTTCAAGCTACTGAACATAATTGACAGTTAATTAATTGTAATTTTGATTTATTTATATCACTTTTTCCCTCTAATTTAGAATCAATAAAGTTCATTAATGCTTCAATTTGTTCTTTTTTCTTAATCTTTCTAGCTTTAGCTAGTCTTTTACTCTGTTTCCTAAGATAACTCTGCCACTTCTCAGTTATTTGATAGGCTTCTTCAGGGTTCTTCTTCCATAATTCATAAAAAGCCATAGGAGTAAGATAGGCTAAGGCTTGATGTGGCCTAACATAATTATAGATATATTCCCATTTACTTAAAGCTTCATCTTGTTGACTAAAGTTAGAATAAATATTTCCTCTACTATAGAATTCTATTTCATCTGTTAAGTGAGATCTCTCTACTCTAGGATTATCAGTTGGTGTGCCCACATTGGAATAAAAATGAAAATTATCATTATCTTGTAAGTTATCAGCAAAATAGCCATTATTTTCCGAGCCATTGTCAGTATTGTAGCAAGCTACTTTAAATGGAAATCTTTTAAGAGATCGATTATTAGCTAAAGTAACTGTTTGACTATCAAAATTTTTAGTTACTTCCATCGTTCTTATTCTAGTAAATGAATCAGTACATGTTTGTTGATACCGGAAACTATTTTTTGTCTTATACTGCTCTTTAATATTTGGATTTATGATATATTTCATATCTTTTTCTATTAATGCCCCTGGCTTATAGTCTTTGATCTCACTAGGTGGTCTAAATTTAGCCTTAAGACTAGTTTCTCTTTCTTTTTTCTTGGCTATAGCCATAGTATTTTTTAATGATAATTTAGGGCTAATTAATTTATGTTTATGTAGATATTTATTAACTGTATTATGATTTACTTTAATATTCTCCTCATTTTCTAAATAGGCACTTATCTTATCTTTACCCCAGCCATATTCTTTTCTTATTTTAATAATCAAATCTTCTTTATATTTCTCTAGGCTACTTCTTTTGCTAGTATTTTTAGGAGCTCTTGATTTTGGCTCTAAACTTCTTGGATTACGATTACTATTCTCAAATATCTTTTTTATTCCAGACAACCATTGTCTAGATATGCCTATCTTGTTAGCAGCAATACTAATATTTCCAGCTTGTTCATAATATAGTATATATAACCACCTTAATCTCTTCTTAGCATCTTCTGACAAATGGTATTTATATTTATTTAACTCTTTTTCTGCTCTTGATTGCATAAATTTAATTAACTTAATTTCTCTGGCTTTAATTAAATCATGCTTTAATGTTTGACTCAACATATTTTTGTCTCTTTACTGTCAACTATATCATAGGAGAGTGCAATGCCTTTTTATAAAAAAATAATTATGCTAAGATAATTAATATATTTTAAGAAAAATTTATGTTGAAAAAAATTAAATTTAATTATCTGGTCTTTATCTCTGTTGCTATAATCCTAGTTAGCTTTTTTATAATCAATCAAAATAAAACAGTTAGTTCTCAACCAGTTAATAATTCTAATCTAGTGGAAGTTGAGGAGATTTTAGAGATAACTGACAAAAAAATAGACATAGAAATTGGTCCTGGTGATACCTATGGTCAATTAATGAGTCAAGCTGGTTTATCTTCTAGTTTAACTGCCCAGTTATATAATTTATCCTTAGAAGAGTATGATTTAGCTAAAATTAAAGCTGGTCATAAAATTGAATTAACTTTTGAAAAGAATACTGATATCTTAAAATCTTTAGTCTATAAAATTAATAG
>RZYO01000125.1 GCA_009930325.1 Spirochaetia bacterium
ATGACTCCTTCTAAATCATGTCTAGGATTCTTACAACTGTTACTTTCATAACATTTATAACCATTATTAGGATTTACACAATCAGGTCTAAATATTGCTAAGAAATCTTCCATTACATATGGTTCAAATAAACAAATATTTTCTAGTTGTTTATAAATTTCTTCTGCAATATATCTATATTCTGCTTGTGTTCTTCTGCATAATCTTCTATTAAGAATATGTGAAAGTTCTCTTGCATTTACCGCAGAATTCAAATTAGTACATAAACTTTGTGGTAAAACACATCTAGCTGTTTCTCTATGAATTTTTTCTTTAATTAGATTTTCATAAGTATTACAGCTAAGAAGCATACTGTTTATAGTTTTTTCTTTTAATTCTTCGTTCATTCCATCAAATGCAAATTCAGAAAATACATAAGGTGCTTTAATTTCGCAATATCTTTGAGATTGCTCTATAATAGATGCTAGTCTACTTCTTACAAATTGATGTGAACATACTCTAGAAATATTTCTAATATCAATATAAAAAATTATAGGTTCTATAGCCATATAATGTTTACTTTTAATACAATTTTTAGCAATACTTTGAATACTTTTATCATTTAATTCTGTTTTACCAGCACTAACACTTGCAAAATTCGCAATTGATTCATAAATAGATTTACCAGGATATTTAACTGTAACTATTACAGTGGGTTTTTCTATTGAAAAAAGTGTATGCATACTCCTTTATTACCTCATTTCTTTGAATAATCAAATTCCTCATTGTCCGATTTAACTTTATTTTCTACACAAGAAGCTATTTCTTTATCTTCTTTTTGTTTATTTGAACTCATCACCTTCCATTCACCGGACATTACTTTTTCTATTATAGCAGCTAAACTATAATGTGTCAAGCCCTCATAAGTATCTTCATCCACATCTTTTTGGTATATTACATTTAAATGTACTACATGTTCATTAGATATACTCTGAAATCCAGAATGGATTAATATAGCATTAGTAAATAAAGGTTTTTTAGTAGATGGTATTATTGAATCTATTTTATTTACAAAATATATTGCTTGTTTTTCAAATTTAAATAATAATAATTTTTTAAGTTCTTCTCTCTTACTATCCATTATACATTCCCCGCTGATTTTAAATCATACATAGTTATTGTTATATCAACTAAATAACAAATATTTTTATATAAAGCACAATTTGTTATTTCACATTTAATAATATCATCATCTAATCTTCTTATAAAATATATTAAATCTCCATTTTTTGGATTATCTTCTAATTTCATCATTCCATTAAAATTTGTAGCTTGATTAATAGATAGACCATAAGAATATAATAATTCTTGTAAATTTTTATAATCACAATAATAAAATGTTTTTTTCTCTTTAAAAGTTTCTAACTGTTTAGAACCAATGTCACCATATAAAGAATCTAATTCTACACCAGAACCTTCATATTTTAACAATATACAAGGATATCCATATAATTCAATTCTTTCATCATTTAATTCTTTAAGTACATCTATATCGTTTGAATCTAAAAAATTTTCATAGAAATTTAATTTATTTGCTTGACTTCCTTGTGACAATTAAATCACTACCTTATTCCATTCAACTCTTTTATCATTATATACGTATGCATAAAAAGATGCTAAATCACTAAAATATCTATATTCACTTTTACCTTTATCTGTATAACATATCCAATATAATTTTTCTGGTTTATTATCTACATGCATATATCCACCAGAATATATTCCTATCCTTCTAAATTCATTGATATTAACGCATGAATTAAATACTTCTAATATATTGAATTTATCGCCAAATGTAAAATCGGCAGCTTTTCCTTTAGTATGTTGACTAGTTTCTCTTCCACCACTTAAAGGATGATTAATACATCTATATCCAGAAGTAATAATTAAAGATGTATCATATTTTTCTCTAAGTTTTTGTAAACCTTGAACTAATTTTTCATCAATTAGAACTTTATTACAATGTTTACAAGCAAATTCAGACGCTTTGAAATTTTCTGTAATTTTTGTTTCCATTAAATCTGTATTATTTATTCTAATCATATTTTGAAACCATCCTATTATATTTTTTATTATTTTTTTGTCTTGCATTTTACGCAAGACTACTGAAAAAAACCGGATTCCTCTCTTTGACTATTAACATAAATGATTTTATTAATATATAAACTAGGAATATTATTTTTAGTTTTAATATTATATAATTGTTTATTGTAATCATTTATAGAATAACTAGAAATTTGCATCTTTCCACCTTGAACTAAAATATAATCTCCTGGTATTAAATTTTCTATTTTACATGCATCTATTCTATCTTCATTATCTATATTAGTAATTCTATATACTAATTGATCTTTATATGTTTCAACAATAATTGGCGCAGAATTAACAGATATTAATTTTAAACTAATTAAATCTATATGCTGCAATTCTTCTGATAATTCAATTTTTTCAATATGTTCAATATAATCAGTAATATCAGTACCTAAATGAAAACCGGATATTTCTACTTCTTTTATATTTATTTTTTTATCTGTATTTTGTATATTATATAATCTTTCAATATCTATATATCCATGATTAATAAATACAAATGAATCACCAGTTACATAATATTCTATATCTTTCTTATTCATTTCAAAATCTCCTCTATTTTTTTAAAAATGCACTAAAACCAGTATTTACATTACTTTTAATTTCTTCTTCTGGTATCTTCCAATTCATTGCAACAAAAAAAGGTTTGATAGTATTGATAATCATTCTATCAATCATTTTATCATAATCAATTTCTATTTCTTTTGCAATTATATCAATATATTTTGTTTCTGGAAACCAAGCCACAACATTATATTTTTTAATTTCTCTATTTAAATCTACCTTATTTTTCCATCCTTTAACATATATATATCTTAATTTTCCAGAAACAATATTATCTATCTTCTTTTTACATATATATTGATTAAATATTTTAGCCGCTCTAACGTGTATAGGAGTTGTAGTATATGAATCTATATTCTTTATACCACAAGGTATTCCAAGTTCTTCGAGTGTGTATTTCTTTTTTATGTTTTGTGATTCTTCTTTCATTAATTCAATGATACCATTATCATCAAAATTTAATATTTTTCTTAAAATAGTTTCAACAAATTCTTTAGTCTTATTATTATAACTTGATCTTTTAAGAGAGATACCTACATTGAATAATGTTTCTTCATATATACCATCTTCATATATTTTTAACATACTATAATGTTTCTTAGAAGTATATAATGCGGATTTAGCAAGATATTCCGTTTTTACTTTTAACATATTTGGTCTATTAGTATATCTAAAAAACAATATATTTGCAATTTCCGCAATTACTGTATTTACATAGTCTTGACTATCTTTTGCAAATGATATCATTTTATCAATATTTTCTTTATTATATACTTTTATATCTTTAAAGAATTCATCGCATGTGCATATCATTGAATCAGTATCAGTATAAACTATATAATCTTTCTTAACATCACTTATTGAATTAAGATATGAATTTAAAGTATAACCTGATGATTTAATAATCATTTGTCCAGTTGTTGTAATTCCTTCAGCAATATTTAAAGAAAATAATCTAAATATAGGTAATGAAATATTTCCGTAGGCAGAATTCGCAATAGTTTTTAATGCATTTTGTATAGTATCATAACCAGATGATAAAATTTCATCACCATTTTGTTTAGCTTCTATTTTTTTCTTTTTATAAATACTTCTATCTTCAAGAAGTTTATTAACTATATAAGGCATAATTGCATTTTCTATTTTTTGATCAAATATAGCCCCATTACCAACAATATTATAATTATTTATTTTACACCAATTATCTAAATCTTTAAGTTTTTTAAATTCTATTTCATCATTATTTTTTAGTTTAATGTATATTTTATCATTTTTATACAATTCTGATTTTGTTATGTTTTCTGATTCTGGAAGAAAATTAAATGAATCATCATTAAAAACTTTTTTAACTCTTAATTCATTAAGATAATCGTAATTTAATACTTTTCCAACAAATGTTTCTGGAGAAAGATTAAAGTTTATCATGATACTAGGATACAAACTTACATAATCCTTTTATATTCATATATATTCGCTAAATATATATCGTTAATTTAATTAACTGCTTTATGTTTCCATAAAGAATAGACTATATCATGAACCATAAAATATTTCTCTATTGTTTTTTCTGCTTATCCAACTACTGTTAAACTCTGATAGATCATAGTATTCCTTTAATGGAATACCTCTTGTTTTCATAGCTTTAGTGACATTAGGATTAGGATTATTAGTTTTAGTAGTATTTTTTAAAGTTCTATATTTATCTTGTTCATGTACCCATTGCCAAAATTCTTCATATGTCATATTTAAATATTTTTCTTGGGTTTTTTGTCTACTTTTAGATATATTGTTATGCCAATTTTCATTTCTTAAATGTGCAGTTGAACCTCTGGGTTTAAATGGATATTTTTTACCTAAAATTTTTTTACGCATTTTTTCAATTCCAGCTTTTATTTTTTCTTCATCAGCACCAAAAAATCTTTTTCCTATCATATCTAATCTTTTTTTACCTGTTTTAGAATCTTTTACAGCTTTTCTTGCTATTTCATAATCTCTACTAGAAAATATAATCCTGTCTTTATCCCTTGTATAAATCATTCTATGAATTGCCATATTCATTTTTCGAGTTCTTTTATCATATAAACCATATCTTTTAGTAAAAATTTTTGATAAAAGTCTATGTGCAATAAAATGTTCTCGATATGTCATTTTAACAATTCTTTTATTTTTCCCAAATATTGATATGGGAAAAACATGATGTTTTTCACTATAGCTATTTGTCAAGTTTCGATTTTCAGCTTTTCGGATCAAATTACAATAGATTTTCATATAATTCACTTTTATCATCCTTAATATTATAAAGTTATAATATTAAGTTTTATATTTTACAGTGAATTATAGTCCAAATTTCTATGGTTCCTTTGTTTTTCCATTACCAATCGCTTGTAATGTACTCTACTCGCTTCCATTATTATTATAATGTGCTTTCGATAGTCGTTGAACCTTCTCCTATTCGGAGTTTGGCTGCTGATTATCCAATCTTTCTAATTTTTAAACCTTCATATTTTAGGCTTATTTCATCCTTATATATTGTGGTTTAGAAAGCTCTAAGGACTTTCCAGCAATTTACAAAGTTTTAACTATATATTACTATATAGTTCCTCAAATTATTTAAGGTCATATAATTTTGCATATCTACCAGGAGTAGGTTCTTTTACATATGCACCACAGAATTTATCATCTTCTTTATTTGTTTCATTATCATGTAAAAATCTTTCTTTCATTTTTCTGCTAATATTATTTATTTTAATAAATGCAGATTTAAATTCATTTTCATTATTATTTAAGCAATTAGATAAAGATTCAAAATATTCATCATCTATATCATCATCTGAAATATTTTCTGTTTCATTTTTATTTTTATAATTTTTATTAGGAAATACTATATTATTTCCATAATTTCTTCTTTTCATTGCTTCAATAAGAAATAAATTATCAATTACATGAGATAATTTCAAAATATCTTCATAATTACATTTAGAAATATTTCTTACATCTATTGCTATAGTGATTAGTTTTCTTTTATCATCTATTTTTTTAACTAGATCAACGTCAAATATGTTATAACAGCAAAACATAACAAAATCATCAGTATATAATTGATCTAAATTACCAGAATATTTTACTTTTCTTTGTTTTATTTCTTCATCTGATATATTATCTAGACTATATGATTGTTTTCCTGTTAATGTATTTTTCTTATACAACTCTATATAGTCTATAACTGAAATTCCAGGAATTATTTGATCAAATGGAACATCAGTATCATTTTCAATAGCAAACATAATTCTATTTGAAATTTTATTAAATGGTGATAATTTTTTTAAACCATTTAATCCTTTATGATCAAAAATTTTTCTCATTAAACAAGGGATATCAAAAGGAGTATTCCAAGTAGTAATTATATCAGGAATATTTTCAATCATCCAATTATGAAAATGATTAACTAATTGCTTTTCAGTATTAAAGAAATAATATTTTCTTTCTTTATTAGATATATCTATTTTTTCTTTTATGAATCTTTCTTTAATTAATTCTGGCATTTCTTCTTCATCATATCTATTATTTGGTGTTAAAAACCAACTATAAAATTGATCAGTATAATTATCAAAAATTGTAACAGCATTAAAAGTATTATCATTTTCTTTCCAAGATGGTAAAATACCATTACTTACTTCAAATTCAGTATCTAAAAAAAATACTCTAGGAAGAATTTCTTTTGACCATTCTTCTGCACCGTGTTTATCTATTATATAGCGAAATTCTGGCTTTACGTCGCCTTCAGCTAGTTTTATCTTTCCTTCTTCTATATTCTTCTTTGCTTCACTGTAAGGCATTGTAATTTTAGCATATTTATCTATTTCATCGCCTATCAGTCTATATTTTTTCTTGACAGATTCTAATTTTTGTGGTTCAATTTCCGCATAGCAATAAAAAGAAAATGGTTCTTCCTTAACTAATAAATCATTACAATTTTTTATTCGATAAAAAACTTTCATTATTTTATCTTCTTCTTTATATAGTAATTTAACTGGTAAATAATCCATTTATACAATCCCTTCTTATTAATTGAAAAGAATTTAATGTACACATTATACCATCTTAAAAAATTTTTGTCAAGCCTATTGACAGCAGCTTGTTTCTATGATATACTCTTTTTACGTTTAAAAAAATAAAAATTGAAAGGATGATGTGAAATGAATACTCGCTCAAATGCTACTTTTTTGTTTTATCTTACCATGCTCTTTCTAATTTTTAATACGTATGTTACTATTGAAAACATTAATTTATTTTTAGATTTTCAACCAAATATTTTTGAAAATGTAAAAAGACTAGATTATGAAAGAACGGGAGAAGGAACTATCAATAGAAGAGATGTAGCAAAAAGGAAATACACACAAGAATATTTTGAAAAACAGCAAAAATTTGCATATATTTTTCCTTTACCATTTTTCTTTATTAATAAATTTGAAGCAGATAGACTTCCTTACCAATATAAACCAATTAATTATAATGATAGAATTGATACTTGGTGGTATAATTACTATTTTTCACTTTGGAATGCAGCAGCATCTTTAATCTTTCTTATTCTAGGATTTTATGTACTTCGTAATATTGTAATTGTAAATACAATCGGAATTTTTAAACTAATATTTTTGATTCTTTATGTTCATTTTGCAGCTAATATGATTATTGGAATAGCATTTGTTTTATTTGGCTTATTTAAAGGTTCTAAAAGAAAAGATTAAAGGAGATGATATTTAATGAATACATTTCTTGTTAATATTGAAACAGATGTTGTTCAAATGCATAATTCTACAATAACTAAGAAGGAAGTTATATCTAGATTGGTAATTGCAGAAGATAGAAATAAAGCAAAATATAATTTTCAACAAATTCTTAAAAATAATGGAATGCAAGTTAAATACAAAGATATAAGATGTGCTTTATCAAATACAAAACTTATCACTTAATACAGAAAGGAACTAAAAATTAATTGAATAATACTCCAGAATGGTCTGATTATGAAGTAAATAAACTTTGTGAATTGAAAAAAAATTCACAAAGTTTTCCTATTATAGAAAATGAATTTTATAACGATATAAATTGTACAGATAGAACTAAAAAAGCTATTCAAAGAAAATGGGAGAAAATAAAATATCAATATGAAAATATTATTCCACCAAAAAAAGTAAAACAAAAAGTTGAAGTAAAAGAGGAAAGAGAAATATATTCTTCTGAATTTATTGATGAAGTAATTGAATATATTATTGGTAATTGTAAACGAAAAAACTTTATTTCTCTTGAACAAATTGCATATAAATTTGATGTACCAGATACTTATCCAGAATTCATTGTAAATGAAGCAAATACAAAATCAATACCTTTAAGAATAAATTGTGGATTAGTATATTATAATAAAAATTATAATAATGTAATACAATTATCTGAAATTAAAGAATTTGAAACAATTGATTCTAATAAATTTTCTGTAGGAGTTATATCTGATACTCATTTAGGAAGTAAAGCATGTAAAATTAAAGAACTAAATACTTTTTATCAATATTTAAAAAAGAATAATATAAAATATTGCTTACATGCTGGAGATTGGGTAGATGGAATTGGAATTTATTCTGGTCAAGAATTTGAACAAGATTATATTGGATTTGGTAAACAATCTGAATTTTTTATTGAGAATTATCCAAAAGTAGATGGTATTACAACTATTGGAATTTCTGGTAATCATGATTATTCTTTTATTAGTAAAGCTGGAGTTGATATTTTAAATTATATTACATTGAAACGTCC
>RZYO01000316.1 GCA_009930325.1 Spirochaetia bacterium
ATTTGCAAAATTGCATTGGGTGTTAACATCCATTTCACACTGCCATTAGTAAGTGCATCAATAAACGATGTATAGCTACTATCAATGATGGTTGCGATAAAGGCAGCAATTAATAAAATGATGATATTAATCAATAACATGAGCAGAATGACATAAACTTGTGGTCGTTTATACGTTTTAATACTAATTAAACTTTTTGTTCTTGCTATGGTTGTTTTTAACCGATTCATGAATAATTCCCCCTCATGTTTCTATAAAAAAATGACTTAGATAAATTATTTTGTTCATCTAAGTTGTCATCTATAATTATGATTAATTTATTTACATTATATAACGAAAAGAAAGAATTTATGATGAATTAAAGACATTTTACCCATTTTCTTCGTCATAGATTCTTTGTTATACGTAAAATTGCGATATAATGAAGAAAAGAAATTGATATCGAGGTGACTATGAACAAAAACTTTTTTTCCAAAGAAAAATTACAAACATTTCTAATGATTGTATCAATCATCACGGTAACACTCATAGGTCTTTATGTTTTAAATCTACTTGCAGCAAATATCATTCAAGGTATTGGTGCTGCAGCAAGATCAGTTTTGATTCCTTTTTTCTTAGCTTTTTTCTTGAGTTTCATCATTGGACCTTTTTCTAATTTAATCCACAAAACAACAAAAATTTCTAAAAGAACAAGCATTGTTTTATCGATATTTATTGGATTCATTGTTTTAGGTGGCATGTTTTTCTTGATATTTTCATTCTTTATCTCGCAAATTTTAAGCATTTTTCAAGCTTTATTAACATATTTTGAAGGCTCAAACCAAGAAGCTTTCATGATTGAATTGATTCAAGTGATTCAAGCATATTTCCAAGAAACTCATGTGACTGAAATTTGGGAACAAATCTCAAGTGAAGGTGTGACTTTTGAAAAGTTAATGAATTATGTAGGAAGCATATTTGTTTTCATCTCAGGTGCTGCATCTAATTTATTTGAAGCCATCTTTTCAATTGTTTTAACTCCTGTTTTTCTATATTATTTGATTAAAGAAAAATCACTTATTTTCGAAAGCATCGTTAAAATCTTTCCAAAAACGATTAAACCTCATGCCATTGAATTAGGTAAAAGAAGTGAAACTGTCATAGGTCAATACTTTAGAGGGCAAGGACTTATGATGTTGATCACCGCATTATATTTTGGGACAACACTATCCATTTTATCGTTTTTCATTCCAGAATTTATGTTGGGTTATGCGATTGCATTTGGCCTAATTAGTGGCATTATGACAATTATCCCTTATATTGGCGCATGGATTAGTTTATCTGTTCCAATAATCTTTTTATTTACAAAACATTTAGAAATTCAAGCAACCAATGAAGGTCAAATGATTTATGTGATTGCGATCATCATCGTCTTAGTGATTTATCTGATTGAACAGCTTCTAGAAGGTAGTGTTATACAACCTTATGTGATGAATAAGCAAGTGCATATTCATCCTTTAGTTGTGATTTCAAGTTTAATCTTTTTTGGTGGTATTTTTGGATTTATCGGTGTATTATTAGCAGTTCCACTTGCAGGATTGTTACGCGCATTATTTCAATACATTGGTGAATTAAATAGCAGTAAAGAAAAATCATCAAAAAAATTACCTAATCCCATAGAATAGAGGCATAAAAATGTTAGAAATTAAACATGTATCCAAAAGTTATGATGGAGTTAAAAAAGCCTGTAATGACATCAATTTAAC
>RZYO01000126.1 GCA_009930325.1 Spirochaetia bacterium
CATGTAAAGCCTTATTTTTGTACCAACCTTTTAAAGAAAGTGCATCATCACTCATTGTGTCAAAGTCTTTTACATTTGGTTTTTTTAATTTATATTCTAATAAACCAGAAACAATTCCAACACCTATTGTGGGATTTAAACTTGTAAAGGGTGCCGCCAACATACTTATTAAAATATTTATGGGATGAGCTAACGCTACAATAGCTCCAATGCCTGTGAAGAAAGCATTAACAAGAATCCAATAGCCAAACATTTTAATACCTTGATTCCATCCGGATTGAGCGAAACCATAAATTATAATACCAATTATTAAAGCAGGAATTATGTATTTTAAAGATTTTGAAAAATTACTTGTTTTGGGAACACTTGAAATTTCTTCAATATTGTCATCTATTTTTTTATCATCTAATAATTTTAATGTTTTTAAAATTCCTTGAGTATGTCCAGCTCCAATAACACCTAGTTTTTTTTCGCCTTTTGCTTTGTACATGCTAGTTGCTAAAAATAAATCTCTTTCATCAATTAGAACTTTTTTAACTGTAGGAAGTTCTTTAGCCATTTCATTTAGCATTGTTTCCAATACATCAGCTTTTTTTAATTCTTCAAGCTCTTCTTCAGATACTTCCTCTTTACTAAAAGCAGCTGAAATAAGTGTAGCTAATAATTTTAATTTATTCCAAAAATTTGATTTTATCCAAGCTCTTTTAAAAGTTGTTTGAATTTCTCTATCACAAAAAGAAAAAGGTATATTTTTTGATTCAGCTATTTTTGCTGCATTAATAATCTCTTCTCCAGGTGTTATTCCTGTAGTATTCCCCATTCTCTTTTGGAATGTTGATAAAGCCATATTTGCTAAAAGTAAGAAGCCTTTTCCTTCTTTTAGAACTTTTGTAATAGTTTGACTAGACCAAGCTTGGTTATCTTTCTTATTACTATATCTAGTTTTATCAAGTTCAATACAAATTCTGTCAGGATTATAGTCCTCAATATAGGATTCAACTTCATTTACACTTTCTTTTGAAATATGAGCAGTTCCGATTAACAGCAGCTCACTATTGTCTTTAAATTTTATTAAATGGACGGTATCGCTTATTTTCTCAATATTCATGAATAAAAATATACTCTTCAAACTTGAAAGCGTAAAGACTTTTCGTATATAAAGTCAAATAAATAATTATTATTTATTGATTATTATATTTATTTTCACTACCATAAATTTATGGGAACTATATTGTATTTAGCTAAATTAATTTTAGCTTTAATTATTGGTGTATTATTTGGTAAAAAAGCACCAATAAAAGTTTTAAATAAATCCGATATTATGTTAACAATTACATTATATGTATTACTGTTTTTTATGGGAATAAATACCGGATCAATAGACAATATTTTATTGCAGCTAAATACTATCGGATTAAAAGCTTTACTAGTTACACTGTTTTCTCTTTCTGGAACAATTTTAATTTCAATAATTGCATCCTATTTATTTGATTTTAAAAAGAAATATTTATTAAAAAAAGATGATGTATTAATAGAAAGAAGTGTTGTTATAACAAGTGGTGATGTAAATAAATTAATGAACACAGCTTTATCAGAAGAATCAATAATTCAAGTAAAAAAACATTGGTTTAAGCGACTTGTATTTGTAGTAAAAGAGCCTTTAGTTTTAGTTTCAACAGTAATTTTAGGAATTATTTTTAAACTATATACTCCTATATTTGATTGGTATAATTCTACCTTGATAACGTATTTATTATATATATTGTTATTTTTCTCTGGTTTAGGCCTAGTAAAAGCAAAAATAAACATTAAAGAAATTTTTGCTTCTCCAATTTTATTATTACTACCATTATGGACAATAATTGGTACATATTTAGGAGCTTTTGCATTAAGTTTTTTTACTGAATTTACAATAAAACAGAGTTTAGGGCTTTCCTCTGGATTTGGTTGGTATAGTTTATCTGGAATAATGATTTCAGATTTAGGCTATCCTATTTTAGGTTCAATTTCATTTTTAAGTAATATTTTTCGAGAAAGTTTTTCTTTCTTTTTAATTCCTTTATTCTCGAAATTTGGTAGACGTTTTTATTATCCATCAGTTTGTATAGGTGGAGCAACAACAATGGATGTAACACTTCCAATAATTGTTACTCATTTTGGAACTTCTGTTATGATTCCGACAATGTATCATGGTTTATTTATGACTTTAATTGTGCCTTTTCTTATTCCTTTATTCTTTTAATTTCAAGATTACTTGGGCTAATATAACTAGTGAATTTTCTTTTAAAAGTCTTAGATAAAAACTCCCTTTTTGATTAAAATTTTGGGAGCAAGATATTTGCATTAATGTTGCAAATAGATTTTCTTGAGTGGGTAAGAAAGGCAGTTGAATAAATTTATATTTCCCCGGAATTATTTCCATATCGTGTTCAAATAAAGGAATTTCTTTACCTTTTTTAACAGCTTCTATTACATCCTCTGTTGGGGTAGGAGCAAAACCTGCTTCAATTATTTTGAAAGAGATGTTGTCATTGTTTATATATTCAATATTAATGCAAGCTTCAGAAGCAACATCATTATTATCAAGTTTTTTTATTAATAATTGATAGAGACTTTCAATATCTTGTGTTTCTATCACGGTTTCCTTATTATAAATAATAGGTTGGATAAGGTTTAAAGTAATTGTATTAAAGTTATTCATGAAAAATATTATAAAGAGAATAAAAGTTGTCGTCTATGTTAGATAATAAAAAAAATATAAATTACAAAATAAAAAAATCTATTAATTATAAAAAAATTACAATCTCTATAAAAAGATCACAACAAGTTATCATAAGCGCTCCAAAACGAATTTCTAATAAACAAATTGAAGCTTTTGTTCAAAAGAATAAAAATTGGATTTATACTCATTTAGATAAATTAGAGAATAATCCAAAAACAATGAAGCATAACTATACTAATAATGATAAGTTTTTATTTTTAGGCGAATTGTTTTCTTTAAAAATAGTTAAACTTAGTAGTATTTTTTCGAAAAAAAAATTACTAAATAGTATTGAAATAAAAAATGAAGAAAAAGAAATAATACTTTATTTACCAAGTAATTATAGTGATATTGAAATTCCTTCTTTAATTGAACTCTTTTATAAAATACAAACAAAAAAAATAGTTGATTTGATTTTTTCTAATAATAAAATATTAAATGATATTAAATTACAAGTTAATAGCATAAAAGTACAAAAATCTAATTCAAGATGGGGCTCCTGCTCAAGATATAACAATATAAATTTTTCTTATCGACTTGTGATGTTGCCGTATGATTGTGTTGAATATGTAATTTTTCATGAAATAACACATATTAGTGAAAAAAATCATGGTAAGAGTTTTTACGAAAAGTTAAGAGAGTATTGCCCAAATTATAAAAAGATCGAAGATAAAATTAAAGAAATTGAACTTAATTATAATGTTTCTCTAACATAGTATAATAACACATTTAAAAAATAAATAAATAAACTTTATGCTTCTTGTTTAAATTTTTTAACTATGTTTTAATTAATATCATAAAAAAGTAATAAAATAAAAAAACTATTTCTTTATTGAATAAGTTTTTAGGAGATATTTATGAATCCAGATAAAATAGTTAATAATGTTTATCGATTGCCTGCTACAGTCTGTTGTAAGGAGTTATTTGAAGGCATTTGGCCGATTCCAAATGGAGTAATGATAAATTCATATCTTGTAAAAGGTTCCAATAAAACAGTTCTAATTGATTATGTAAAGGATTGGGATGGTGCTAAAGCACTTGTTGATTCAGAATTAGATCAATTAAAAATTGAAGAGAATGATATTGATTATTTTGTAGTTAATCATATGGAACCAGACCATACTGGAGCTATTGTTGATATAGTTAAAAAAAATCCAAATGCTAAAATTTTATGTTCTAAAAAAGCAGTCCCTTTAATTGAAGCTTTTTATGGAATAAAAGAAAATATTCATGTTGTTGAAGATGGTGAAACTTTAGATTTAGGAGAAAAGACTTTACAATTTTTTATGACACCGAATGTTCATTGGCCTGAAACTATGATGACATATTTAATAGAAGATAAAATTCTTTTTTCTTGTGATGCTTTTGGTGCTTATGGTATTTATAAAAATAGTTTTGATGATCAATTAACTGAAAAAGAATGGGCTTTATTATTACCTGAGACTGAAAGATATTTTGCTAATATTATTAGTTCTTTTTCAGCTTTTTGTGAAAAAGCAATAAAAAAATTAGAATCAGTCGATGTTTCAATTATATGTCCCTCCCATGGTATAATGTGGAGAAAAAATCCTGAGAAAGCTATTGGGTTATATTCAAAATTAGCTTCTTATGCAAAAGGGAAAAGAGAGAAAGAGATTACAATTGTATGGTCTAGTATGTATGGAAATACTAAAGCAATTTTAGATAGTTTTATTGATGGTGTGGAAAGTGTTCCAGGTGTAAAATGTTATGTTTTCCAAGTACCTCAAACACATGAATCATTTATCTTAGAAAAAGCTTGGAGAAGCGAAGGGCTTATTGTTGGTATGCCTACTTATGAATATAAAATGTTCCCACCAATGTATACTGTTTTAGATCAAATGGATAGATCTCATATTACAAATAGAAAAATAGCTAGATTCGGATCTTACGGTTGGTCTGGTGGTGCTTTAAAGCAATTTTTACCATTTGTTGAATCTATGAAATTAGATTTTCTTGGTGAAGTAGAATATCAAGGATATCCTTCAGATGAGGATAAAAAGAAAGCTTTTGATTTAGCAGCTAGAATGGCAAAAGAAATTTTAGAAGAAAAGTAAAAAAATATAAAATATTATTTTAATATAGATATTAAGCCCTTTTGTTATAAAAAATAAAAGGGTTTTTTATATTGAGTTAATAAACGCAGAAAATAAAGGTTTCATTGTATCCGTTTTAGATAATAAAGTTTCAGGGTGCCATTGAACGCCAATACAGAAATAAGAAGGATCAAAATATTCTATTCCTTCTACACTTCCATCTATACTTAGTGCACATAAATTTAAACTGTTTCCTACCTGATTAATACTTTGGTGATGAAGACTATTTACATCAATTACTTGTTTTTTGAATATAGAATTTAATAGAGAGTTTTTGTTTATAATAATTTGATGGCTTGTTGTATCAATATTTTTTAAATCAAAATGATTGTAAGTTTTTTCATCTCTATTATCATATTTTTGATCTTGATATAAGGACCCCCCAAAAGCAACATTTAGTAATTGACAACCCTTACATATTCCAAGAATTGGTTTTTTTTGGTTGTGAGCTTCTTTTATTAATTCAATAGAAAATTTATCAAAATTAATATCACCAGGCTTACATTCCTCTTTTTTATCTTCATTATATAATTGAGGATTTACATCGTATCCACCAGGGATAAGTAAAGCATCAATTTTATTTATATAAGAATAAATAGTGATTTTTGTGAAATCTTTTACATATGGAATAATTAAAGAAATAGCATTGTTTTTTTCTATAGCAGTTGTGTAGGTATCAACACAACCTTGCCTTTTAAAAGCTTGAAACGCTGATGTTGGTGAAGGGCTGCTAATCTCCCCAAGTATTCCAACAATAGGTAATATTTTATTCATTTTATTTTTAACCTATATATAAATTTTTTTTGAGAAAAAGAGGTTAGACATTTTTATTTATCTAACCTCAATAAGCTATTCAATAATTGATAATAAGTGTTTTAAAAATTCACTTGTTCTTTTTGTTGATGATATTGATAATCTTTCTTTAACAGAATGAACATCAAACATATCTGGTCCAAAAGATACTGAATCCATTCCAGGTATTCTAGAATTTATGATACCACATTCTAAGCCAGCGTGAATTGCTGTTAAAACAGGCTCTTTTTTTGAATATTCTTTATAAGCTTTTGCACAAAAATCTGTTAATTTTGAAGATAAATCAGGCTTCCAAGATGGATATGCTCCAACTTGTTCAACTTTAGCATTAGATGTTAAGAATGCTTGAGCACATTTGTTTGCAACATTGTCTCTGCTACTCATTATTGAAGATCTATGTGAACTAATAGCTTCAAATCCTTCTTCATTTGTTTTAACAATAGCAAGGTTTGAAGATGTTTCAACAACACCTTTTAATTCCATACTCATAGAAGAAACACCATGTGGAGCAAGAAAAATTGATCTAATGAAGTTAATACTATCTTCTAATAAAAACGCTGAATCAGCTTTAGTTTCTTCAAATAAAACTGTAATTAATGGTTCTTGTATAGAATATTCATCTTGATAAATTCTATTTAAAGCTTCTACATTTTCTTTAATTGTTGAAACTTCACAATCATCAATAGCAAAAATACATTCACAAGAGGATGGAATAACATTTCTTTTTGTTCCTCCATTAATTGATACTAATTTCAAAGTTTTAAGATTAATTAAAGTTCTAGCTACTAGTTTTATTGCATTGGCTCGCTGCATATGAATTTCTGCACCACTATGTCCACCTAATAAGTCTTTTACTGTTAGTTTAAAAACGTTATCGTTTTTGTTAAGTGTTTCTTTGGCAGAGTTTAGTTTTGCTTGTGTTTCAATTCCGCCGGCACACCCAATATAAATAATGCCTTCTTCTTCACTATCTAAATTAATAAGTTTTCTGCTTTTTATATTTTCTGCTTCAATATTGAAAGCTCCAGTCAAGCCTGTTTCTTCACTTACTGTAAAGATTCCTTCAAGTGGACCATGTTTTACAGAGGTGTCTGTAAAAACATCTAAGGCCATCGCAATAGCAATACCATTGTCTCCACCTAGTGTTGTATCCTTAGCCTTTAAAAAGTCCCCTTCAATTTCTAGTTGAATAGGATCTTTATCAAAATTATGTTTTGATTCTAAAGTTTTAACACAAACCATATCCATATGCCCTTGTAGAGCAACGGTGCTTCTGTTCTCAAAGCCTTTTGTAGCTGGAACATAAATAATAACATTCCCTATTTTATCAACTTTAGCTTCAAAATTATTTTTTTTTGCAAAGTCTAATAGGTATTTTCTTACACCTTCTTCATTTCCTGATTCTCTTGGAATATCAGAGATATCTTTGAAATAATTAAAAAGAGCACTTGGTTCTAAATTTTTTAAATCTGTCATAGTTTTTATTCCTTTCAAGCAAATCTATCTCTTATTAGCTTACCCCCAATAAACAAAGCTTTCAACTGTAATTTCTCGTCAACTATAGTTAAATCTGCTCTATATTCTGGAATAATAGATCCAACTTTATCAATGGAATATATTCTAGCGGGATTTGATGAGGACATTTGTACAGAATCCGTTAAAGGAATACCCCAGTTAGTCATGTTTCTTAATCCTTGAATCATTGTAAGAGAACTACCAAGGAATAAAGAAGGGTCTTCTTTGCTTACAAAAGCACCTTCTTTGCTAATTGAAGCTTCAACTCCATTAGCATATAAACAGCCACTTCTTTGTTTAGTAGGTTTTAAGGCATCAGTAATCATTACAATATTATCTAGAGACTTTTCTCTAATCAATAATTTTACTAATTCTGGGTGAACATGAACTCCATCACAAATAATTTCAGCTTTCATATTTTTTTCAATCATAATTGCGCCTACTGTTCCTGGGTTTCTGTGATGCAGTCTACTCATTGCATTGAAAAAATGAGTAGAGTGTAATATTCCACATTGCATTCCTTCAATAATATTTTCATATGTTGCATCAGTATGTCCGGCTAATAAAACAACATTGTGTTTCCTTGCTTCTAGTGCTAATTGACGCATTTTTTTTAACTCAGGGGCAACTGTCATGCAAACAATATTTCCCTTTCCAACTTCTAAGAATTTATGAAATAGGTCCAAATCAACATCTCTTCTTCCTTCAGGATTTTGAGCACCTATTCTTTTGCTTGATATAAAAGGACCCTCTAGGTTTACACCTTGTATAATAGCTCCTTTTTCATGACCCATTGCTTCAACGATTGCTTTAACACCATTGATCATATTTTCTTCAGAATCAGTGTATATGGTAGGCATAAATCTTGATACTCCAAAATCAGCTAATCTTTCACTCATTCCCAAAATTGAATCGGGTGAATTATCCTCCGTCCCATATCCTCCGATACCGTGGATATGGGTATCAATTAAACCTGGGATTATATAACTGTTTTGAACATCAATTACAATTGTATCTTTAGGAAAATCCTTTTGAGAAAATCTTTGCATATTAAAAATGTCGCCAATATTTCCCTTTTCATCTATATATATTGCACAGTTTTCTAATTTGGCATACCCGGTTAGAACTGTTCCATTAATTAATACTGTATTCATTAATAACTCCTATAAAAAGTCAACAGTAAACCTAATTCTGCTAACTATATTACTAATTTAATAGCCAATAGGAGTAATTGTTTATGCTCCTATGACTTCATCCAC
>RZYO01000317.1 GCA_009930325.1 Spirochaetia bacterium
AGCAATATTTAGACCTGATTGTGTAAATCCTAATAATGGTTATAAATGTTATGAAAGTAACAGTTGTAAGAATCCTAGACATGATTTAGAAGGAGTCATAGTTTAAAAAATAATGAAGAAAAAAGAAAAAGTTATCAAAAGTAGTAATGAGCAATTTTCAGCTAAAAAAAGAATTAAAGAAAAAATTGAAAGAAAAGATAATAAACATAAATCATACTATTTAGATGAAGAAGAATTTTTAGATTAAAAAACAATTAAGCTGGAATTATTTTAATTAAATGATTCCAGCTTTTTATACTTACTAAAGGAAGGTACTTATAATTTGATTAATGTTATTAAAAGATCAGGGCAAATTTGTAATTTTGATGAAGAAAAAATAGTAATTGCTGTAGAAAGTTCTATGAGAGATTCAATTGAAGGTATAGATTCAAATTTATCAAAACAAATAGCTGAAAATATAAAAAATAAAGCCCATGATTATATTACTGTTGAAGAAATACAAAATCTAGTCGAAGATGAATTAATGCAATCTAAAAGAAAAGATGTTGCTCGTTCTTATATTATTTATAGGCAAATGAGAAATATTAATAGAGATTTAGAAAAAGAAGATAATAAGAATAAAATTCTTTCAGATGAATTTTTATCTAAATATAAGCATCTTCCTAATCCAATGAACCAATTAGGATCATTTGTTTATTATAGAACATATAGTCGCTGGTTAAATGTAGAAAATCGAAGAGAAAATTGGTGGGAAACTGTAAGAAGAGCAGTTGAATATAATTGTTCTTTAGCACCAACATCTAAAGAAGAAGCAGAAGAAATTTTTGATAATATTTTTAATTTAAGACAATTTGTTTCTGGTAGAACATTTTGGATAGGTGGTACTACTGTTTCTGAAAAATTTGCTTGTGGTAATTTTAATTGTGCTGGAGAATTAATTGATAATATAAAAGCATTTGAAGATTTATTTTATCTTCTTATGATTGGCTCCGGTGTTGGAATTAGATTACTTAAAGAAGATGTTGAAAAACTGCCATATTTTAAAGTAGATTTTAATTTAATAAATGAAGCGTATCATCCTATTGAAAAAAGAAAAAGAACAGATAATACATCATTAATATTTGATTCTGATTCAAAATCTGTAGCAAAAATAATAATTGGTGATAGTAAAGAAGGTTGGGTAAAATCATTAGGATATTTCTTATCTTTACTTACAGATCATAGTTTTAGAGATATTAAAACAATTATTATTAATTATGATAATGTAAGACCTAAAGGAGAAAAACTTAAAACTTTTGGTGGTACTGCTTCTGGTTATGAATCTATTATGATTATGTTTAATAAAATAGCTAAATTACTTAAAAAATATAATCATGACAAAGAAAAAGTTAAACTAAAACCTATAGATTGTTTAGATATTTGTACTATGATCGGTGAAAACGTCGTAGTTGGTGGAGTGAGAAGAACTGCTATGATAGCTTTAATAGATTCAGACGATGAAGAATGTATCAAAGCTAAAAATAATTTATATATTAATAATAATGGTAATTGGATTATTAATAAAGATATTATTAATCGACAGATGGCAAATAATACAATTGTTTATAAACAAAAACCTTCAAGAGAAAAATTACATTGGCAAATAGAACAAAATAGATATTCTGGAGAACCTGGATTTTTTAATATTGAAGCTGCACAAAAAAGAAATCCAAATACAAAGGCTTTAAATCCCTGC
>RZYO01000318.1 GCA_009930325.1 Spirochaetia bacterium
CCCATATTAAAACAATCTCTTTTTGCAAGATAATCATTAACAGTTACTATATGGACACCTTTTTCACTTAATGCATTTAATACCGCCGGTAAAGTTGCAACTAAAGTTTTTCCTTCTCCAGTTTTCATTTCACAAACATAACTTTTATGCAAAAAATATCCAGCCAAAACTTGGACATCAAAATGAGTCATTTTTAAGATTCTGGTAGAAGCTTCTTTAGTAATAGCAAAAACCTCTTCTAAAATATTTTCAATTTCTCTTTCTTTATCTTGAGATTCTTCTATCTTTCTTTTATATAAGTATATAGAATTTTTTAATTCTATATCAGAAAATTTAGAATATTTTAAAGATAAAGAATTAATTTTTTCAACTATTAATTTATTTTTCTTTATTAATTTTTCATTAGGATCAGGAAAAATTTTATTTAAAAAAGACATTTTTCTAGCGTTAAACTATTAATTATTTTTTAATTTTACAATAAAATTAAACAAAATGCGAATATAAATAAAAATTATACAATTGCCAGCCATTGTTGGCCACTACATAATAATATAAATAATTTTATTCGTGTCTTAATGCGTCTATAGGATTTAATTTACTAGCTTTTTTAGCGGGATAATAACCAAAAACTATACCAATAAAAGTACAAATTCCTAATCCTAAATATATTGATCTCATAGATAATACAGAATCAAAACCAATAAGAGATGAAGCAATAGAAGATAAACCCCAACCCATCAATATTCCAATTATTCCTCCAATTAAAGTTAATACAATTGCTTCAAGTAAAAATTGATTTGTAATTTCTTTGTTTTTAGCACCAATAGCTTTTCTCAAACCTATTTCTTTAGTTCTTTCGGAAACATTAGTAAGCATCATATTCATGATACCAATACCACCTACAAGTAAGGAAATTCCAGCAATTGCAGCTAAAACTCCTGATAAAGTTCCCATAATTGTATTAGTTAATTCCAATATATCTTCTTGTGAAATAATACTAAAATAATCCTGTTCATCTTTATTTACAATTCCCCTTTCCCTTTCTAATATATATTTTATTTCTTCTTCTTCAATTAACGGATCAGCATCAGCAGATAATTCTATAAACATTGTACTATAAGCATCATTTCCAGTTAAAAATCTACCTGCGGTATTTATAGGAAGAAAAATCCAAGAACTCATATCATTCATTCCTGATGCTTCAGAATCATCAAAAACTCCTAAAATTATATATTTTGTTCCATTTATCTTTACTTCTTTTCCAATAGGATCATCATTTTCAAATAAAGTTTCAGAAATATCAGGACTAATTATTGCAACTTTAGCATAAGAATCATTTTGTAAACTATTAAAAAATACACCATTTTTTAAACCCATATTTATCATTTCTAAATAACCATTAGGAATACCCATAATAGAATAAGTTTCTTGTAAATCTAGATAAGAAACGGTAGAAGATGTAGAAATTAAACCATAAGCACTATCTACATTTTCTAATTCTAATAAAGCTTCAACATCATCATAATTTAACATTTTAGGCCTCATGTTATTTTCAAAGAAAGTAGAGGTATTTATAGTAACAGTTAAAAAATTAGATCCAACAGAATTAATTTCACTTTCTATTGAAGAAGATGCACTTTCTCCAACAGAAATCATAGAAATAACAGATCCAATTCCAATAACAATACCTAAAACAGTCAAAAAAGTCCTTACTTTATTAGAAAGAAGTGAAGTA
>RZYO01000319.1 GCA_009930325.1 Spirochaetia bacterium
GCTTCGCTCTTTTTAACTCCCTGATGGTATCCATCCCCGGCTTAATACGGATGAATGCATACGATTCATTGAAGTTAATGTCCAAGGTATTACCCCGGTTAATCGTTACTGATTTTTCTGTCTTTGTATGGTAAATAAAACAGGTGGGGTCTTGGTGTAAAGGATTCATCCTGAAGGTAATAAAATCCCCTGAAGGGCTTATCTCTCTGTCTTGTAAGACGTTCCAGGAGGAATACACCGCTTGGGAAAGCGGCTTTTTCTGCGCCAGGCAAAGAAGGGATAACAGAGAACCTAAAAGTGAAAAGAGAATTGTTTTCTTCATTATTATTGCATTTTGCACAAATATCATAAAATATTTCTAACAGGAAAATTTTTTTTAACTATTGCCGTATATTCTTCATTAATCTCTTAATTTTAGAACTATTCTTTTTCTGTATTTATTTATAAGTATTGTGTTATTAAATGTAATATTTTTATGATTGCCGATATAAATATCCAATATATTATTGTATTTTTAATAGTATCATATATCTAATATCAATTATACTGTTTATTGTATTTAAATAAATAAATAATGTAAGTAAATTTGAGAAAATTTAATATGAATATAAGATTGTTAATTTTATCAAATAATAAAATATTATAAATAGAAATTCATTTTATAAAATAAAAGTAAAGTATTTATATATCATATATGCATTATATTGTGTAAGAATAACATAATTAATTGTTATGAGAATCTTGTAATATTGGTTATTATACCTTAATGGCCGATGGTTTCATAACCTACTATTATCGCACAGTTGTATGGCTTATTTTTTTTTAATAGGTATTACTTTTTTCCTATTTGATTTTGCCGGATTTTTTCAAAAAAAAATTAACTAACTTTTTAATGCTCTAAGAGTCTAATTTTTAAAGCATTGAGAAAGCCACTTCAAAGATTTGGAATTGTAATTTTTTTTTCTACTTTTAGGGTACGAAATTTGAATTTCCCTCCGAGTGTGAATATGTAAGTAATGGATGTGAATGTTTTTTAGGTTTTATTGAAACAAAACCGGATAAAACAAGGTAAAACAATAAACTGAAATACGAAACAGTATTAAACTGTTTTGAATCAGGGAAACGATAGGTAATTCAATGGGATTCGCACTTCGGAAAGGTGTTGTCATATTTTTTGTTATGCTGGTTTCTAACTATAGTATAGCAAAGATTTGTCATAACTCAGAAAATCCTGGTTCTTATGGCTCTTCTCTTTATCTTTCCCCTGATCTAACTATTGAATTATTATCTTCAGAAACACAGATTCCCATTGGCGAGGTTTTTATTTATACGCTTGAGGTTACAAACAATGGTCCTGGTACTGCTGAAAATGTAGCTGTCAGTGATACCCTCCCTGCAGGTATTACTTTTTTATCTGCCAGTAATGGCGGAGTGGTGAATGCCAATGGGGTGGTAATCTGGCCACTTGTGGCTTCACTCGCGTCTGGAGAAAGTTTTGTTCGCACACTTACCGTGGTGGCAGATTGTGATGCTTTGGGTTTTTCTACCAATAGCGCTGGTGTTACCAATACGTTTCCTGATCTTAACCCAATAGATAACTGGGATTCATATACAATAGAATTTTTGGATGAGACCAATCCAACCATCACCTGTCCTGCCGATATCACGGTCAGCAACGACGCGGGAAACTGTAGCGCGGTGGTGTCGTACAGCACCCCTACAGGCAGCGACAAC
>RZYO01000320.1 GCA_009930325.1 Spirochaetia bacterium
GTGGGAATAAAATATAAATAGAATAGCTTCTTACATAGTAGGGTGTTATTTGTTAGTAAAACTATCGAGTGTACCAAAAGTGTACCACTTTTTTTTATTTAGATGAAATTTTGTATTTTATCGACTACCTCGTCTTGTTTATTTGGGTATAAGAGAGAGTAGTTTCTAATTTTCGTTTTATTTTTTTCATGTCCTAATCTTGCTAATAAAAGTAGTGGATCATATTTATTTAGCGTAGAAGGTTAAACTCTATTCTTTGCTTTTTTTTAATAAAAATATTTTTTCTACAGTTTTTCTATCTCTGTTTAATTCTCTGCCTAAAGCCGAGTAATTAACACTTATTAAATCAAAATGAACGTTTATACTTCCTTTAATTATTATATATCCTCCGAATTTTTTATTTGGAATATTATAATCTAATTTTAAAGATAGGCGATTTTTATTTGAGAACAAGTGTTCACGTTTAAGAGGCCTTTAATATACTAAATTGTGAAAATTATTATACATTACCCTCTTAATAGTAAATTAGAATAAAGAAGTTGAAAATATCAAAGATAAGAGATGAAAATGATACGATAAGAAATAAAAGAGGATTTAAAGTTTTTAAGATTTTAATTTATTAATTGCTTGATTATGCTTGAAAATAAGTAAAATCGATATATAATTAAAGTAACTTTAAAATTTATAAGATATTGCTTGAATTTAAGCAATATTGGGAGAAAAGTGAAATATTATGAAAGAATATATAAAATTAGCAAAGAAAATCACATTTTCATTAAAAGATGTGACTGATATAACAGGAAATAAAAGTACATCAACTTCATTAATCAGTAGATGGTTAAAGAAAAATTATGTTGCTAGAATCCGTAAAGATTTATATACATGCATAGATTTAACAACGGGTGATGTAATTGCTAATAAGTATCAAATAGCTTGTGCGATAAATGAAGATGCTTATGTATCTCATCATACTGCCTTTGAATTTTATGGAATGGCAAACCAAGTTTATAACACAGTGTATGTTTCATCTTATAAACGCTTTAATGATTTTGAATTTAGAGGGATAAGGTATAAATCTGTAAATACAAATTTTAAAGATGGAGTTATAGCGGTAAAAAATATAGAAGGTCTTAAAGTAACTGATATAGAAAGAACATATGTTGATAGTATTAATCTTGTTTCAAAAATTAGTGGAGTAGAAGAGTTAATAAATATCTCGCAAGTTCTTGGAAAATTAGATGAAGATAAATTACTTAAATATTTAGAGATTTATAATAAAAAAATACTATATCAAAAAATAGGTTATTTTCTAAGTAATTATTATGAAGGTGAGAAGATAAGCAATAATTTTTTTGATATCTGTCAGTTAAAATCAAGCAAAAGTGTACGTTATTTGATACAAAAATATGAAGGTAAATTTGATAATATTTGGAATTTGGTAATACCTGAAGAATTTATAGTAGATAAAAATAAGCAAAGAGAACCTAATGACTATATTTGATAAGAATTATATAAGTAAAAAATCTTCTGAAAGTGGGTTTAATTGAGATACTTATGAAAAAGTGCTTAGATTGGTTGATGTTTTAGAATTTGTCAACCATGATGAATTTTTAAATGAAAGGTTATCTTAAAAGGAAGTGATATTGTCCAAGTATGTTGAAAGCGACTTTGTCCAATAAGAGAGAAAACTAGCTATTTATAAGATTGAATATATTGTTTTCCTA
>RZYO01000321.1 GCA_009930325.1 Spirochaetia bacterium
TTAATTCTCCTAATATATTGAGAATAATATACTAAGAGTTCTACACGGTAAAGTATTCTAAATTATTTATTTACCCACACTAAACGTTGAATAGCCAATTATTATTATTATTACAAGCACTTAATTATTTACTAGCAAAGCAAATAAAAAATCACTCCACAATAATTAAATCATGAAGTGAAATATATTTTCTAATTTATAACAATCTTATTTAGATTATTTTTTAATTGGAGTACCATAATAAGCTGACTCATAAATCATCTTTACAGCTTCAACTGTTGGTGTACCAGGGTTTGTTAAAGTACATGGATCACCAAAAGCATTTTTACTCATTCGATCTAGAACTTCTTTGAATTTTGCTTCATTGAAATCAACTTCTTTACAATCCTTAAATGCTGCAGGAATATCTAATTTCTTATTTAATTCTCTTATAACTTGAGCAATATCTTCAACTTTTAATAATTCTTCAATGTAATTATATCTATCAGTAAATTGTCTATTATAATCAATTATATATGGTAATAGAATTGCATTAGCTAAACCGTGAGTTACTCCAAATTCACCACCAATTTTATGAGCTAAAGAGTGAACTAAACCTAGTGAAGCGTTAGTAAAAGCCATACCTGCTAAAGCTGATGCTTCATGCATTGCTTCTCTTGCTTCTAGATTTTCTGCTTCTTTATATGCAATTGGTAAGTATTTTTTAACTAATTCAATAGCTCTTACTGCATATGGTTCAGTAAAATTAGTTGCAGCAATTGAAGCTAAAGCTTCTAAAGCATGACACATAACATCCATACCAGTATTTGCTGTAATATGAGAAGGCATCTTCATTGGTAATGATGGATCTAAGATAGCAATATCTGGAACCATATCAGCTGCTACAATTGGATATTTTATATGATTATCAGTATCAGTTATAACAGAGAAAGCTGTAATTTCACTTGCAGTTCCACTTGTTGAAGGAATAGCAATAAAACGAGCTTTATTTCTTAGAGGAGGCATAGAACCTACTGCAATGATGTCTTCAAATTTTAGTTCTGGATGTTCATAGAAACACCACATTACTTTTGCAGCATCTAAAGCAGAACCACCACCAATTGCAACAATCCAATCTGGTTCGAACTCTTGCATTGCCTTTGCACCACGAATAACTGTTTTTACTGAAGGATTTGGTTCAACACCATCAATAACTATTGATTCAATACCACCATCTTTAAGAATTTTGGCAGCTTGATCTAAGAAACCGAACTTCTTCATAGAATTACCACCAGTAACAATTGCAGCTTTTGTTCCTTTTAAATCTGCTAATTTGCTTAAAGAATTTTCACCATAGTAAATTTCTCTTGGGATTGAAAAACTCATAACACTCATTTTATATCTCCTTAGATTACAAAAAAAATAAATTATATTTTTTAAAATAATCAAAAATAATTTTAAATATTTACTATTTAATATACATATAATCATATTAAATTGATAAAAATCAAATAATTTGATAATTAATAATCCCAAATAGTGATTTTATTAATATAATCAAATTCATTCACGCACATATATTAACACTCAAATAAATTTTATTCAAGTCTTTTAAGTATTTTTTTATCTATTAATGTGAAAAGGAAGTGATAATGTAATGAATAACCGGAAGGGAAAATGCAATTAGTGCATAAAAGCAAGAATATATAGCAAATTGTTAAAATCTTTAAA
>RZYO01000127.1 GCA_009930325.1 Spirochaetia bacterium
AAAAAAACTAATAGAACAAAATTATCAAGATAAAAATTTTAATCAAGATGTTATTTGTGACTTACTGGGAGTTAGTAATGCATATTTTAGTTCAACATTCAAAAAAGAAACAAAAACTCCTTTTACAAAAGCTCTTACTTTAACAAGAATAAATCATGCTAAAAATTTAATTGAAAGACAAGATTTAAAAACGTATCAAATTGCTGAAAAAGTTGGATTCTCAGATTCAAATTACTTCTCTTTTTGCTTCAAAAAACTAACCGGTGAATCTCCTTCTTCATATAAACAAAAAATAAGACAATAATATATGAATACAAAAGAAGCATCAATAAATAACATTTTTTCAAGAATACTAATCTCATTTACAATTATAGTTGTATTAGTAGTTACAATAACCATTACCTTCCAATTTTATAAATCCACAAAAAATAATATAGAAATAAATACAACTCAAACGGTAATCCAAGCAAATAGAAGCATTACCTCTTTTATTTCAAGTGTTATGCAGATTGGAGATACCACTGAAGATTATTGTACAAACTTAAATCAATTTGATAAATCAAGTATAGAAAATAAATTAAATACAATAATTGATTCTAGAACAGATATTGTTACTATAGATTTTTTTAAAAGTGATGGTGAAATTATTGTTGGAACCACAGCAAATAATTTAAGAGAAAAAAACGAAATTATTAATCAAAATTGGTTCAAAAATGCTTTAAAAGGTAATGTAGATTATTATTTTACAAGGGCCCATGTTCAACGTCTTGCACCACTTAGATATCCTTGGGTAATTAGCTATAGCAAAAGTTTTAATTATATTGATGAAAATGGTAACTCTCAAATTGGTATTATGCTAATCGACTTTAGTTATACAAAACTCAAAGAAATTATGAGTTACGCGACAATTGGTAAAACAGGATATGCTTTTATTATCGATGACAATAATAATATTGTATTCCATCCAAAGCAAACACTTATTAACTATGATCAATTCTCAGAAAATACCGATGATATAAAAAAAGAAATATATGGAATGTTTTATTCAACTGAAAAAAATATTACAAAATTAAAAGTTATTCAAACTATTGATTACACTAGATGGAGAATAGTTGGAATAGCATTCCCAAATGAAATGCTTTTAGAAAGCTTTACATCATTTACCATTGCAATATTAATTATTTTAACAGCAAGTGTTTTAATTACTATTTTAATCGCAAAAGTAATATCAAATTATATAACTAGTCCTATCAGAATTTTAGAAAAACAGATGGAAAATATTCATAAAAACTCTTTTATTCCTCAACCAATTGGCAGAGCCTCATTAGAAGTAAAATCTTTATCAAATTCGTTTGTTGATATGTCAATTAGAATGAAAGATTTAATGGAAAAAATAATCGAAGAACAAGAATTAAAAAGAAAGAGTGAACTTGATGCACTTCAAGCAAAAATTAACCCACATTTTTTATATAATACTTTGGATTCTGTAATTTGGCTTGCAGAACAAGGCGATGATGAAGGTGTAATTACTTTAGTCACGGCTCTCGCAAAACTATTTAGAATTTCAATATCAAAAGGACATGAAGTAATAACAATTGAAGAAGAATTAGAACATTGTAGGAATTATCTTGTTATTCAAAAAATGAGATATGTTGATAAATTCACCTTTAATATATCAATCGAAGAAGATATTAAATTATGTAAAACAATAAAATTAATCACACAACCTATTGTTGAGAATAGTATCTATCATGGAATAAAATATTTAATGGATCCTGGTGTAATTAATATAAGAGCTCAAAAATTTGGAGAAGACAAAATTCAAATAATTATCTCTGACAATGGAACAGGAATGAGTGAGAAAATTAAACAATCTCTCTTAATTACAGATAAAAAACAACATATAAAAGATGGAAACGGAATTGGAGTATATAATGTAAATCTAAGGTTAAAATTAGCTTATGGTGAAGAATATGGGCTTAGTATTGAATCTGAAATTGATGAGGGAACTGAAGTTACTATTACAATTCCTTTACAAGAGAAAATTAATCAAATCACACAAACTACAGGAAAATAAAAATGAAGAAAAAAATTTTAATCCCAATAATAATATTTATAGTTTTTATCGTCACTTTTTTTGTGGTTAGATTAATTAGCGAAAGAAGAGATTTAGAAGCTAATCCTTATAGAATTGCCTTTATTAGAATGAAAGAAGGTGGTCAATTTTGGGGATCGATGAGAAATGGAGCAAGGGAAGCAAGAACTGATACTCAAACTTCTGTTGATTTCTTCTCAACTGTTAATGCTTCAGATATTGATATGCAAATCGAATTTGTAAATAAAGCAATTGAGAAAAAAGTTGATGCCATTGTAATAACTCCAAGCGATACAAAAGCACTAATTGAACCTTTAAATTTAGCTGCAAATGATGGAATTAAAATAATACAACTATTCAATGAAGTATCTCAAAGCGACAATTCAAAGTTTTATTCGGTAATGACAAACACAAAAGCTATAGGGGTAGAAATAGCAAATAAAATTATTAACAAAAGTAATAATAGAAAGTTAAATGTTTTACTAGTAAGTAGAAGTATCAATGTATCTTCAAGTAAGTATATTGAAGAAGGGATAATGGAAACATTAAAAAAAGTTGATAATATTAATTGCAATTCATTATATGCTGGAAGTAATATAGATTTGATAAAAACTAGAATTGAAAATTATATCAATAATTACCAAACAATAAATTATATTGTGGCTCTTGATGATGATACTTCAGAAGGTATATCAAAATATCTCAACTCAAAAACATCAAATAATGATATTTATTTTATGGCAACAAGCCATTCACTAGCAAATATTCAGAATTTAGAAAAAGGAATTATTGATGAATTATTGATTTTAAATAGCTTTGCAATGGGATATCAAGGTGTATATGCAGCAAATGAAATACTTAAAGGCAACAATTTAAACAATCAAAAAATAGACTATATTTTTGTAAATAAAGAAAACATGTTTGATGAAAATGTTCAAAGAAAATTATTCATTCTATATTAAAAAATGAGGGCAGATGCCCCCATTTTTATAGAGTTAATATTTTTATTACTACTTCTTTTGTACATACTTTTGAATATCAAAAGCAACAGCAGAAACAATAATTAAGCCCTTAATAATATTTTGCCAATATGGGTTAACGCCTACAAAGGTTAAACCATAGTTTATAAATGTAAATATCAATACACCGGTTACTACACCACTAACTTTACCAACACCACCCGTTACTGATACACCACCAACAACACAAGAAGCAATAGCGTCTAATTCATAACCAACACCATAGTTATTAGTAGCTCCACCTGTTCTAGCAGCTTCTAAAACACCACCAACAGCAATTAATGAATCACAAACTACAAATAATCCAATAATAATGGCTGTAATGTTAATACCTGAAACCATTGCAGCTTCTTTATTTCCACCAACAGCATAAATGTTTTTACCAAATACTGTTTTATTTAATAAAACCCACATTATAACCATTGCAACAACTGCGAATATTACAATTATTGGTATTGGTCCAATTGATCCTGACCCTAAGAATGTAAAGTCACTTCTTAAACCTCCAATAGGTTGGGAATTATTTGGAGGTAAATTAAAATAAATTGAATTTACTCCATAGATAATTAACATAGATCCTAGAGTCGCAATAAATGCAGGTACTTGGAATTTTGCAACAACAATACCATTCAAAATACCCCAAAAAGCACCTATTAAAATTGCTATAAAAATTGGTACAATAATTGGTAAACTACCCATATTAGGATAAAATCTTCTAACATATTCAGGAGTTTGTAATAAAGAAGCAGAAACAACTGCTGCCATACCAACTAACCTTGAAGCACCAAGGTCAACACCACCAATTAATATTACTAACATCATACCTAAAGCAATAATTACTTTAGTTGAACTTTGCATTAGAATATCTCTTAAAACTCTAAAGCTTAAAATTTTAGGATTAATAATAGCAATAACAATAATTAATACTAATAAAACAATTGATATTGCTCTATCCATTAAAACAGCTTTAATATTATTCTTTGAAAATCTATTTCGACTAATTAAATTTTCCATTTTTTCTCTCCCTAACCAACATATTTTGTTGCAAGTGTCATTATTTCTTCTTGAGAAGTATCTTTACTATTTACTATTCCAGCAACTCGACCTTCACTCATTACTACAATTCTATCAGTCATACCAATTAACTCTGGCATTTCAGAACTAATCATAATAACACCTTTTCCTTGTTCAGCTATTTCCTTCATCAAAACATATATTTCATATTTTGCCCCTACATCTATACCTCTTGTAGGTTCATCTAATATTAATATATCTGGTTGAGTTAATAACCATCTTGCAAAAAGGACTTTCTGTTGGTTACCTCCTGAAAGTGATCTAATTAATGTTTTAGTGCTTGGAGTTTTAATTCTTAATTTTTCAATTTGTTCAACACTATCAGCTTCCATACCATCATTAGATAAAAGCCCACCTTTAGAATAATCTTTTAAATTTGCAATCAAAAGATTTTCTTTTACTGATAACAAAGGGAAAATTCCAGTTCTTCTTCTTTCTTCAGTTAATAAAGCCATACCTTTATTCATTGCATCAATAGGTTTCTTTACTACAATCTCTTCACCACGTAAATAGAGTTTTCCTTCATTATGAATTCTCATTCCATATACTGATTCCATAACTTCTGTTCTTTGAGCACCAACAAGACCGCCAATTCCAAGTATTTCACCCTTTTTTAAAGTAAATGAAACATTTTTAAAAGAAAGTGGATTAGGAGAAGTATAATTTTCAACTCTTAATAATTCATCACCAATGGAAGGGTTTCTTTCTGGGAATCGATTAGTTAAATCACGACCAACCATTTTTTTGATAATTAAATCAGTTGTTAATTCTTTAGCTTCCCAAGTTCCAACATATTGTCCATCTCTCATTATTGTTACATCATCAGATATTTTTAAGATCTCTTCCATTTTATGAGAAATGTATATTATTGAAACACCATTTTTTCTTAGTCCATTTATTATTCCAAATAGATGAGCAACTTCAGTTTCAGTAAGAGAAGAACTTGGTTCATCCATAATTATTATTTTCGAGTCATAAGAAACTGCTTTTGCAATTTCTACACTTTGTGCATGAGATACAGATAGGTTTCTTAATAAATCATTAGGATTCATTGTTAAATTTAAACTATCCAATAATTTCTTTGTATCTTTGAACATCTTTTTATGATCTACAAATGGGGATTTTGCTCCGCCAACTCTTGGATACCTACCTAGCCATACATTTTCCATGACACTTCTATGAGGATTTGTGTGAAGCTCTTGGTGAATCATTGAAATACCTAGATGTAAAGCTTCTTTTGCGTCATTAATTGTTACTTGTTCGCCGTTGTATAAAATTTGACCAGAATCCATATTATAAAGCCCAAACAAACATTTCATTAATGTTGATTTACCTGCACCATTTTCTCCCATTAATGCATGAACTGTACCTGGTCTTACTTTTAATGTAACATCGTCCAAGGCTTTTACACCTGGGAAAGTTTTTGTTACATTACGCATTTCTAAAATATAATCCATCTTAGATTCCTTTTTATAGAAAATTGCTCTGGGCAGAATATAGGCCCACCCAGAGCATCACAATTTTAGAGTTTTATCTTACATAAAATCTTTGTAATTATCTTGTGTTACCATTTGATAAGGAACCCATACAAATTTACCATCAGTTATTTTATAACCAATTGATTCTGAAGTTGGAGTTTTACCCATAGCTAAATCATAAGCTATATTGAAAGTTGCTGTACCTTGGTTAACTGCATCATTTAATACAGTACCTAATAAAGTTCCTTCTTTTAGAGCTTGAAGAGCTGGAGCTGTAGCATCAACACCAACAACTGGCATATATTTGTCGCCTGAGAAATAACCAGCAGCCTTTAATGCTTCAATTGCACCTAAAGCCATGTCATCATTATTTGCAAATACGGCTTCAATTGAATCACCTTTTGAAGTTAAGAATGCAGCCATTTTTTCTTGACCTTTAACACGGTCCCACATTCCTGTATCTTCAGCAACTTTTTCAACTTTAATTCCATTATCTTTTAAACATTTAATTGAATATTCTGTTCTTAATTCAGCATCTTGGTGACCTGGTTCACCTTTAATCATAACATATTGTAAAACACCATCACCATTCTTATCTGCTTCTGGATGAGCTTTCCAATAATCTGCTACAATTTGTCCACTCATTGTACCTGATTCTTCAGCTTTTGCACCAACATAATAAACTTTGTCCCATTTTGCCATATCTTCATCAAAAGGTTGTCTATTAAAGAATACAACTGGAATATTTGCAGCTTTTGCTTTATCAATTTCAACGCCAGCAGCAGCACGGTCAACAGGGTTAAGAGCTAGAGCATCAACACCTTGAGTAATAAATAAGTCAACTTTTTCATTTTGAGTTGCTTGAACATTCATTGAGTCTACAATATTTACTTTTGCTTTACCTTTTGCAGCTTCTGCAAAAGCATTACGAGTGCTTGTCATGAAAGTATCATCAAATTTATAAATAGCACAACCAATTTCTGGTTCTCCACTTTTTGCACTTTCATTTTGTCCATTAGCAAATACAGGGCTAACTAATACAAGAGATAACAATAATCCTACTGTTAATTTTTTCATTTCTTCCTCCTAAGGATTTTTAATGTGTTTTTATTTTTACATCGTTTCTTTAATCGCAACATAGAAATTTTTTAGTAAATTCATAAAATTTTTTAGATTTTAATAAAAAATTAATACATTTTAATTATATTTTATAAAATTTAAAATTAATTATACTTTTATAAAAGCAAATCAAATTTAGATTCAATTGAATTTATATAACAAAAGTACTATCCTTATATTTATCATAATTTTAGGAGAATAAATGTGACAAAAAATAAATTTGATAAATTGTATTCTCAATTAATTCTTGAATTGGGATTAAACTTTGAAAAAGGAATGAGTTTAATTATTCGATGCGCACCTGATTACTATTCATTTGCTTCACAAATTGCAAAATTGGCATATAAAATGGGAGCAATTAATGTTGAAATAGATTTAGTTGATACAACTTTGATAAAAGAAAGATGTAAATATCAAGATTTAGAACAAGTTTCTAAATTACCTAATTATTTAAAAAATCAAGACGAAGAAAGAACCAAAGAAAAATGGGCTTTTTTGGCAATAAGTGATACTGAAAATAATACCGTTTTAAATACTACAGATAAGAATAAATTAGCAGCATATACAAACAAGAAATCAGAACTTGGTTCCACAGGAAGAAAGGGAAGAATGAATTTTGAGGTACCTTGGTGTATTGTTTGTTATCCATTAAAAAAATGGGCGAAACAAGTTTTAAATTCAAATGTTGAAGATATGAGAAATCTATTATCAAAAATATTATTATTAGATAAAGACGATCCAGTTCAGGCTTGGAAAGACTTTGATAGTGAATTTAAGAAAGGAAATGAATTTTTAAATAATCTAAAAATCAAAACACTTCACTATATTAGCCCAATTACTGATTTAACAATTTCTTTAAAAGAAGAAGCAATTTGGCTTGGTGGAAGTGATGAATGTAATAATAAACCTTTATTTGTAAATATTCCTACTTTTGAACACTTTACTGTTCCTAATAAATTTAGTGTTAATGGTTATGTAACTACAACTAGACCTGTAACTGTATTACAAAGTCAATGCAATGATATTAGATTTGAATTTAAAGATGGAAAAGTCATTAACTGTGTTGCAAAAGAAGGACAAGACGCATTAGACCAATACCTCAAAACAGATGAAAATGCTTGTTATCTCGGTGAAGTTGCTTTAGTGGATGAGAGAACACCTATTGCTCAAAGCAACAAAATTTTTAATAATATTTTATTTGATGAAAATGCATCTTGCCATATTGCAATTGGTGCAGGATATTCTGTTTGTCTAAGTAACTCAAAAGACCTTGATACAGATGAAAAGTTAAATGAATATGGATGTAATGTTTCAAAAGTTCATACAGACTTTATGATAGGAGCCTCTGATTTAAATATATATGCGACTACTTATGATGGAAAAGAACTTCAAATTTATAAAAACGGTGAATTCACTTTTTAATAAATTATTATAAATAACATACAATCCACAATAAATACGTATGCTACTCAAATGAAAGGCCTAACCCACTAAATAGGTCTTTCTCTTTTTGGCTAGTTTCACTTATTATTTCTTG
>RZYO01000322.1 GCA_009930325.1 Spirochaetia bacterium
ATATTAGGCTGGGGTTCCATAGTAATATGGTTCAGGGACGGTTATTGCTTTAAGCATCTACAAATAATTGAACCTTTTTTTCATTGGATTTTATAATATATAAAGCTTACAACTCTCAAAGTAATAATCTAATCGCCTTCTTATACTTGATTATATAACAATAAATATATAGAAATGTTATATTAGGTTAATACGAATTATCATACATCGGTTAATTACACAGTATATAAAGAGAATCAGAAATAATGATAAAAATATTTAAAGGATTAAACTAAAAACAAATGGAGAAAATTAATAAACAAATAATTAAACAAAATGGATATAATACATACTAATAACGACGGTGTTATATATATGGGGGTCTCATACAATAAAGACCAATGGGAAGTGAAATTAAAAGAACTAAAAGACACAACAATTAACAAACTAATAAAACAAAATGACTATAGACCAAATAAAACCATATAGTAAGAATCAAAAAAAACATCCATTAAAACAATTGGAACAGATAGCTAAATCAATAAAAGAATTCGGGTGGCAACAGCCAATTGTAGTTGATAGAAATGGAATAATAATAGTAGGACACGGAAGATTCTTCGCATATATTGAATTTAGAGTAGAAATGGGATTACCAGAGCCAAGAATAGAAGTAGCAGAGAATCTAAATGAAGAACAAGTAAGAGCATACAGGTTAGCTGATAATAAGCTAAATGAAAGTGATTGGGATATGGAACTTGTAATAGAAGAATTAAAAGACCTAAACATAAAAGGATTCGATATTGACCTAACAGGATTCGATAGAGATTTAATAATAGAACTAGACTCAAAAGATGATGATGTTCCAGACTTACCAGTAGAAGCAAGAACAAAATTAGGCGATATTTACGACCTAGGAGGACACAGAATAATGTGTGGGGATAGTACAGATCCAGAACAAGTAAAGACAATGTTAAAAGGTTTTGGTGCAGATATGGTATTCACTGACCCACCTTACAATGTTGACTATTCAGGAAAAGGGAAAAATACAAGCGATAAGATAATGAATGATAAAATGTCAGATGAAAACTTTGATGAGTTTTTATTAAATGCATTCTCTTGTATAAAACAAAATATAAAGCCAGGTGCAGGATGTTATATATTCCACTCACATAAAACAATGACAACATTTGAAAAAATGCTAAAACAAAATGGTTTTATAATAGATACTCAATTGATATGGAATAAACCATCAGCAGGATTAGGAATGAATGATTACAGAACAAAACACGAGCCGTTCTTCTATTGTTATTTAAAGAAAGATAAAAGAAACTTCTACGGGGATAGAACTGGAACTACAGTATGGAAAATACCAAATAACATAAAAGACCAAATTAAATGGATGACTAGATTCGCAGAGAAAGAAGAAACTGGAAAAACAACAATATGGACATTTTCTAGATCAAATGTGAATGAATATGTACATCCAACACAAAAACCAGTAGAGCTAATCGTAAAAGCAATACATAATAGCTCAAAACAAGGTGATATCATCCTTGATACATTTCTAGGAAGCGGAAGTACATTAATAGCCTGTGAAAAATCAAACAGACAATGCTATGGAATGGAGTTAGACCCTAAATACATAGATGTAATAGTAGAAAGGTATCTAAATTACACAGGAAATAAGAAAGTGAAACTAAATAACAAAGAAATAACTTGGAAT
>RZYO01000020.1 GCA_009930325.1 Spirochaetia bacterium
AACTTGCATCTTAGCTTTCTTGTTATGTGTAAAAGTATACACCCAACAAGAATTCTTCTGTAAACTACTTACTATTACTTTTTATCATTCCTCCTAATATTCTACATCATCGCTCTTACTTACTCTAAATTGAAGTATTGTAAGAAGTAACATAATAATGAATAGAATAATTGACATAGCACTTGCTCTACCTAATTTTCCATGACGAATACCAGTGAAATATATATTCATTGTGATTACATCAATAGGTTGTCTTGCTGTACCACCTTGTTGGAACATATATTGAGTTGAGAAAGTTTTCAAACATTGTAACATCGCCATAACAGAAACTAACAATACTGTAGGTTTCAATAAAGGTAATGTAATTCTCCAGAAAGTTGTCCATCTATTTGAACCATCTACTGTCGCTGCTTCATATAAGGTAGGAGGGATTGAAGCTAAACCAGTAATAAAAAGGATAACAAAATATCCAATGTACTTCCAGAAATAAACAATCATTGTTGAAATTTGTAACATTCGTGAATTGATTAACCAGCCATAGTCTTGTCCAGAGGTTGCCATTAAGAAATTACTAAATTGATTAATTAAACCACGAGGATCAAATAAAATCATCCAAATTGCTGCTGCTACAACACTTGATAATACAGCAGGAAGATAAAAACCTATTTGAAAAAATCCACGATAACGAGTTTTTCTTAGTTGCATTAAAAATACTGCAATGATTAAAGAAATTATTACCATTGGTATAAAAGTACCTAATGTGAAAGTTATCGTTGCTCTCATAGAATTTGCTAAAGAAAATCCACCATTTTCTTTAGTAAATAAATAGATGTAGTTCTTTAATCCAATAAACTCAGAAGTTCTTGAGAAAACTTCTTTATTTGTTAAACTTGTAATAAAAGCACTTATAATAGGATAAAAACTAAAGAGTGCAAAGAATATTAAACAAGGAACAGTAAAAAGAAAGCCCCATCGAGCTTCTCTCTTTTCAATACTAAATTTTTTATTATTATGTGACATTAGGTCCTCCACTTAGAAAATGATATATTAATATGATATTGAAGATAAAATTATCTTCAATATCATTAATAAATTTAATACAATTAATTCTTCTTATTCTTCATCAATTAATTCTTGAACAGAAGCTTTTAAGTTTTGGTATGCTTGTTCAGGACTTACATCTTGTAACATAACATTTGAAACTGCTGTTGAAAGAAGAGATTGAATTTCAGTTGAATTCTTTCCGAAATACAAGTGATGAGCTCTATCAATATCACCAATAAATACGTCAGCATATGGCATGTTAACAAATTCTTCACTACTCATTAAAGTTTTTGTAGGTGGAATTAAATTTACTTCTGTTAAATATGCTTTTTCGTTTGATAACATTGAACCAATTAATTCCCATGCTTTATCTTGTGTTTTCTTACTAGCATCTGCGTTTACCATATAGAATTGGCCGTAGAATGAAGCAGAAACATCTCTTACTGCATTTTCGAAAGTTGGGAATGGGACTACCATCCATTCTCCACTATTGTAGAAATCAGGGTTATCATATTTAATTCTTGCTTCTTGATATAAACCAGATAAACACATAGCAATATCATTGTTATTTGAATTAAATAATTTACGAGCATTTGTATAAGTAGGAGAACCTAAATTTAAACCATTTGGACCCCATTGTTGCATATAGTCAAGAACTTTTACCCAAGCTTCTTCACCAACAATTGCTTCTTTACCATCTGCACTAAATAAATCACCACCAAGTTGTTCTACCATTGGTACTAATACTTCCAAATAGTATGGATATCTGAAGTCAAAACCACGTCTTTCAATGATATTTCCGTTTCTTTTTACTAGTTTTTCTGAAACAGTTACCATTTCTTCCCATGTTTTTGGATAATCAGTATCAGGGTTTAATCCAGCATCTTTAAATACATTTTTATTAATGTATAAACACCAGCTTAAGCCTTCAAAAGGAATACCATAAATTTCACCATTATAAGTTACTGGGTCTAACATTCCATCAATATAATGTGCTTTAAGATCTGCTGCATCTTTATAGCCTAAAGCCTTATAATTTACAGGAGCAACTCTTTGTGCTAATACAAATGGATTTGCATTATGACTTTCTAAGTTAAAAATGGTTGGACCTTCATTAGCTGCAAAAGCAGTTTGAACTAATTCGATCATTTTCTTTGAAGACTGACGTGTAGCATTTACAGTTACATCTGGATTAGCTGCAACAAAGTCAGCGATGTATTGATCTTCAATTGCTTGTCTATTAGCATCTTCATGTGTCCAGAATTCAATTGTTACATTTTCTTCTTCTTTTTCACCTTGAGCAAAAATGAAAGTTGGAGCAATCATCATGATAGCTAAAATTGTTAAAATTATTTTTTTCATATAACCTCCAAGTTATCTATTATAGATTTATTGTAAGGTAGAAAAATTTATTAGAAAAGAAAACATATTTTATATTTTATGAACAAAATAAACATTATTAAAAGTTTTTTATGAAAATTATTAAATATTTCTAATTAAAATAATTGTTAATTTTTTGAAAAACATTTTCTAAATCAGTCATTTTTAATGTGGCATATAAATCAAAAGGTGTTTTATCATTATTTATTATTACTGTTTTACCACCATTATTTATTGTGTACATAATAAAAGACGCGGCTGGTTGAACTACTAAGGAAGATCCTAAAACTATGGCTAAATCACTTTTCTTAAAAGCAGAATAGGCATGCTCTAAAATAGAAAGATTTAGATTCTCCCCATAGAAAATTATATTGGGTTTAATCAATCCATTACATTTTTCGCATCTTGGAACTTTATTTGTTTTTACTATTTTTGAAACATATTGATAAGAATATTTTTCTTTACATTTAACACAATAATGCTCTTTTAAACTTCCATGAATTTCAAATACATTTTTACTTTTTGCTTTTGTATGAAGCATATCAACATTTTGTGTGAATATTTCATTTACATAATTTAAATCTTGAAGTTTTTTTAATGTTGTATGAATAATATTTGGTTCATATTTTTCCATATCATACCAATTATCTTTTGCCCAAGAATAAAAGATTTCAGGATTAGAAAAAAAGAAATCATAATTTAATATTTCTTCAATATTTAATTTTTTATACTTTTTTGAATAAATCCCATTTGAAGATCTAAAATCTTTAATTCCACTTAATGTTGAAATCCCAGCTCCGGTTAACACCGAAGTCTGGGAGCTATTTTTTATTAAGTTAATTAATGTATCTATATCATTCATATATACATTATAATACTAAAAATGAAATTTGTTAAAATATTTATATTTGTCTACCAATAATGGTATTTCCGTTAACACTTAAATATTCAACTTTAACTAAAGTCCCTGGAGATAATTCCTCATTTGCTGAAAATGCAACCATTTGATTGTGTTCATCTCGAGCAAGCATTTGTTTTTTATCATTTCTACTTTCTTTAGTTACTAACACAGTATGAATCCCATTAGCGTATTTTTCTTTTTCTTCTCCAAAAATTTCTTGTTGACGATCAATTATTTTTTGTAATCTCTCATGTTTAATCTTATCTGATAATTGTCCATCCATTTTAGTTGCAGGTGTCCCTTCTCTTGGATTCCAAAAATACATATAAGCCTCATTACATCTCAAGATTTCCATTGCAGATAATGTATCTAAATATTCTTCTTCTGTTTCACTAGGGAACCCAACCATTACATCAGTTGCAAAAGTAATATTTGGGATTTCTTTTCTAATTTTTTCAATTAAAGTTAAATATTTTTCTCTATCATAACTTCTATTCATCTTTTTTAGAATTCTTGAATTCCCACTTTGAAGAGGAATATGTAAATGTTTTGCTACTTTTTCTTGATTTTTAATAACTTGAATTAATTCATCACTAAAATCTTTTGGATGAGGGGACTCAAATCTTATCCATTGAATATTATTAGCAACATCACAAACTTTTTCTAATAATTTAGGAAAATTAAATTGATTTCCATATTCATCTATATAATTATAGCTATTAACATTTTGACCTAATAATGTAATCTCTTTTACATTTTTAGAATCTAAGAATTTAACTTCTTCAAGAATTGATTCAACACTTCTTGAAACTTCTCTTCCTCTAACATATGGAACAATACAATAAGTACAAAAGTTATTACATCCATTCATTATTGGAACAAACGTAGAAAAATCACCTTCCTTATAATAACTTTGTAAAAAAGAATAAGCGTCGTCTCTATCAATTGACTCAACGCCTGTAGCAATTTCTATTACTTTTTGTTTATCATTAGTACCAAGAACATAATCTACCCATGGTGCATCTTTTTGTAATTCATTAAGTAATCTTTCAGCCATACACCCAATAACAATTAAAATCATTGGATGCTCTTTTTTAATTCGAGAATAATTGCCTAATCTACCCCAAACTCTATTTTCAGCACTTTTTCTTACTGAACATGTATTAATTATTACTATATCAGCTTTTTCTTCGTCTGCAGCTTCAACAATTCCTACACCTTCAAGCATAGTTTTTAAAGCATTGCTTTCTGCTATATTCATTTGACAACCATAAGTTTCAAACCAATAGGTTTCAATCTTTTCTGGTTTCTCATATTTTTTCATTAATTTTCCATTCCTTCATGCTTTATTGCACTTTCTAATGTATTTTCCATTAACATAGCTATAGTCATTAAACCGACTCCACCTGGAACTGGAGTAATTGCTTTGACCTTAGTAGAGACATTATCATAATCGACATCTCCCACTACTCTATAACCACGTTTTTTAGTATTATCTTCTACTCTATTTATTCCAACATCAATTACAACACAATCTTCTTTTACCATATCGGCTGTTACATAAAGAGGTCTACCAATAGCTGCAATTAAAATATCTGCTGTTTTAGTTAATTCTTTTAAATTTTTAGTTCTACTATTTGCAATAGTAACTGTAGCATCTCTTCCTTTTTGTATTAATAAAGAAGCCATTGGTTTACCAACGATATTACTTCTACCAATTATTACAACATTCTTTGAAGCTGTTTCTATATTATAGTAATCTAAAATTGCCATAACACCTTTAGGAGTACAACTTACAAAACAATCTAAACCAATAAGTAATTTGCCAACATTAATTGGATGGAAACCATCAACATCTTTATCACTTTTTATTCTTTCAATTACTTCTTGCTCATTTAGATGATTTGGTAATGGCATTTGAACCAAAATACCATCAACAGACTTATCATTATTTAATTCATCAACTAGATTATTTAATTCTTTTTGGCTGATTTTATCATCTAAGATATAATCTTTATGACCATAACCTAATTTTATACAGGCTTTTTTCTTACTTGCAACATAGCTCTGACTAGCTGGATTATCTCCAACTAATATAACTGCAAGAGTTGGTTGTCTATTATATTTTTTTACAAATTCTTGAGTTTTTATTTCTAACTCATCTAGTTTATTATTTGCTACTTCTTTTCCACTTAAAACAATCATAAAATACCTCTCATTTGGTTTTATAACATATATTAATTTTTTTTAAAACAAACCAACTTGAAAAAATGATATTTTACATCATAAAAACAACATATCAATAATGTTGCTTAATATCTTTAAAAATGATTAACTATATATACTTATTCCATTGATTTATAATATTTTGTAACATTCTTGTTATTACAATTGATATAATAGATGAAACCATAAAATTTGAGGTATTTATGAAACGTAAAATTATAATTGCAACTTTAGCTATTTCGCTGCTTTCTTTAACAAGTATCTTTGCTTCTGATACTTTTTATAAAAAAGGAGATCAAAAAGTAACATTTAATGTAGGGCCTAGTATTCCAGACTTTATCTATTTTTTTAAGACAACTCCCACAACTCATCCTGATAATTTCTACCCAGGCTTAGATGTTTTGAAAGTTGGTGGATATGGATCTGTAAATTTTGATTTTTTCTACAATGAAAAAAGCAGTTTAGGAATTGAGGTTGGCTATGACTTCAACTACGACAAGGGTAATATCCTTTACTCTAATGTTCCTATTGCTGCGACTTATACTTTCACTCCTATTCAAACAGGCAAATGGGATTTTTCACTTTCAACAGGACTTGGAATTTCTTTCAATACAAGAGATGGTCAAACTTTAACTTCTCTATTTACTTCATTGAAAACTAATGCTTCATACTTTTTTAATGAAAACTGGGGTATCGGATTAACAGGTGGTTTCTTTGCAGCTCCCAATTTGAATTACAAAAGTGATTTAAGTGATGATAATGGAATTATCGCTTATTCACCAATTACTCTATCACTAACATTTAGGAATTAATCATGAAAAAAAATATAAAATATTTAATCTTAGGTTTATTAATTATTTCAATCTTTACATCATGCGATAATGATGCAACTAATGGGATATTATCAAATATTGTAAATTCTGAAGAGAAAACTACTTATGAAATTAATGCTGTTACAAGAGCATCAGACGATACTAAATATTATAGTGTTGAAGCTGATGGTATTTATTCAACTTTGACAAGTGATAATAGTAGGACTAAAATATTAGATACTTCAAATTATCAAAATGTGAAATCTATTTATTTCGATGATACAAATATTTATTTTGTTTCAGATAATGGATTACATTATTTTGATGCTACAACAACCCCAGTAGGAGCCACAAGTGATATCACTACTGCTGGTACATTATATTCATTAACATCAAATGGATATGTTATTGCTAAAGGTACAAATTATTATGTTCATAAAATTTCAGGAACTTCAGCTATTAGTGAAAGTGTAACTTTTGGATATAGTACTGATGATTTAGCAACTTCTGTGACTGTAGGTACTGGTTTAATTCTGCAGACAATTAATTATAATGAAAGCGATGATACATACACATTCGATTATTTCTACACCGCTGATGGTACAAGTGTTGTACCTTTATTAACTGATCAAGATAATAAAATTGTTGCTGCAGTTAATATGGGTGGAGACTTATATTGTGTATTAGACGATGCTTCATTAATTAAAATTGATTATACTACTAATCCTCTTAGTCCTTCAAAAGTTGAACTATACAATAATTCAAATACCAATTATTCATTTAATCATGAGTCTCAATTAATGTTTATTAAAAATAAATTCTTAGTTGTATTCGATTCATCTAATTATGTTTTATTATATGATGTAACAGATACAGTAACTGATTCTGGATTTGTATCCCTTACTGAAGGTTTTGCAAATGTAATTAGAAATACATCAGATGTAGTTGGACTCTTTGAAGTAACTCCTGATTCTAAATATTATGTAGCAACTAACATCAATGGTTATTATACATTAAATATTACTAATTCTACAGATTTAGATGATGATGATAGTACTTATTCCTCTTGTGTTTCTGATTTTGAATAAATAGAAAATACATATTGTTCAACAAAAAAGGATTAAATCAAATACGATTTAATCCTTTTTTTATATTAAATATTTAATTAATATTAACTATTAAGCATTATCTCCACGAACTTCATGTAATATTGCTCTAACTTCAGCATCTTCAAATTCACTATCTATTTCATCACTGCTTAAGCCAATAAATTCATGACAATTATAATGAATCCATACTTCATCTTCAGGTTTTCTAATTACATGTTTTCTACAATAATAATCAGGTTGAATAGGTAATGGTTCTTTATCTGAGTTTTCAAATACTTTATAGTCAAAAACTGCAACCTTTACATCTTCTCTTGGAATACCTTTACCCATAACAACAGATGTTAATTCGTTTACTGTTTTTCCAGTATCAAAAATATCATCAACAATAAGTATTTTATCTCCTGATCTTAAGTAATTTGGAGAGTAAGTCCATCCATCAACAATAACTTTTGATTGTGTTCTTAAATAGCCATAAGATCTTGCAACTACTGCTGCATACAATACTGGTCTTTGATTTTGTTTTAATCTAACCATTTTATAATATTCACTCATAACATTTGCCATATATGCTCCACCACGCAATGAAGCATAGATAATATCAGGGACAAAACCATCTTCTGTATACATTTTATGAACTAGTTTTAAAGCTGCATCTCTTATATCATCAGTTTTAACAAATTCTTTACTCATTTAAATCCTCTATATTTTAGTTAGTATTTCAATTCCATCATTAGTTATTGCAATTGTATGTTCAAAATGCGCTGAAGGTTTTCCATCAGCTGTTTTTACTGTCCATCCATCATCAAAATTATCTAATATTTTACCTGTTCCCATATTTATCATAGGTTCAATGGCTATTACCATACCTGCTCTTAATCTAGGGTTTGGTGATAAATGAGATACATAATTTGGAATTTCAGGAGATTCATGTAATTCAAGGCCAACACCGTGTCCACAATAATCTTTTACAACACCAAAACCATTTTTTGTAGCATGTGAATAAACTGCACGACCAATATCGCTTACTCTAGCGCCTTTTTTTGCTGCGGCTTTACAACCTAGCTCTAGACACTCTTTTGTAACTCTACAAAGCTTCTCGTTCGCCTCAGTGGATTTTCCACCTACTATAATAGTTCTAGCACTATCAGATATGTATCCATTTAAATCTATTCCTAAATCAATAGAAACAAGATCTCCATTTTTAATAATATGTTTTTTAGTTGGAATGCCATGTATTACTACATCATTCACACTAATACAAGCCGATGCAGGAAATCCACCATAACCTAAAAATGCAGGTTTCCCACCTAAATTTGTAATATAATCATAACAAAAATCGTCAATATCTTTTGTACTCATGCCTTCTTTAAGAAAACCTGATTCAAGAATATCTAATAATCTTGCCAATTCATGACAACTCTTTCTAATACCATCAATTTGCTTTTCACTTTTGATTGTAATCAATTGAACTTTTCCTCCAATCCCAACTTCTTTTGAAAAGCATCCAGAATCCCATTAATGAATTTGTAATTAACTTCTGATGAAAAATCTTGAGATAATTTAACAGCTTCATCAATAATGATATGAGGATGGACTTCATTTTGAAGTAAACTAAAAATGCTTAATCTTAGGATATTTCTATCTACAGCATCTATTTTGTTTAAAGGTCTATTAAAAGAAAATTCAGAAATATAAGTATCTATTTGTTGAAGGCTTGATAAGGTTCCTCTTAATAAAAAAGCGGCATAAATTTTTACCTCATCCTCAAGTTCATCAATCTCTTCTTGAGTCAAACATGGAAAATAATCACTTACATAATTTTCAAGTGACAACTGATTTCTAACATCCATTTCATACAACGCTTGTAATACTAATTCACGAGCTCTATGTCTTGTCTTCATTGAAATTCCTTATTTCTAAAAATCTAATATATTGTGTTTATAGTAACAAATGTTATTAAGTCTTACAATCCATTACACTATATAAAATAAAAAAAATTCTCTAGCAAATTACTAGAGAATTCATATAAATATTAGTTTCTATTTTGTGAAGTAAGAAATTGTTGCTTCTTTTCTTAAATCTTTTGACAATTCTATTAAAGCATTACTTGCTAAAGTTTGAGCTTTTTGATTAGAAAGAATTTGGCTAATGTACTCTCTTACAGTTGTTTTATCTGCGGGACTAATAGGATCATCTAAAGTTAATAACTTAGTATCTACATGGTCTTTAATTTTTAAGATATGATAACCTTGAGCTGAAGTTATAACATCAGATATTTTATTTACTTCTAAGTTAAAAGCAGTATCAAAATAATTCATACCTAAAATAGTTTTAATATTTTGAGGATCATCTTGAGTTAACCAACCAATATCTCCATCTATATTTTTATTTGACACATCTTGGTTATATTTTTTAACTGCGTCATTCCATGTTAATTTATTTAATCTTAAATCAGATACAACCTGATTTAAAGTTTGTTCATTTTTAGTATTTGAAGCATTATCTTTAAATGGAATAAAGATTTGTGCAATATTTACACATTCAGGATTTACTAAACTAGATTTATTTGCTCTATAATAACTCTGAATTTCATTCTCTGTAGCCATTGCTTTATCAGCGGTTAAGGAACTACCCTTTTTTAACATTAAATATTGATTAATCAATGCTTGAGATTTTAAATAATCTTTATAATCATCCATTGAACCAACTTGTTGTAATATAAGTTGATTAAATTCATCATCACTAATTGTTCTTCCGGCTTGTTGTTCAATTAGATATTTTTGTTGCATAACTAATTGACTAACTTGAGTATCAGAAATGGAGACACCGTCTCTAGCGGCACCTTTTTCTAGAAGAATATTATCAATCATTGAATCTAAAACTTGTTTTTTGATACTTGCAGCATCAATTGTTTGGCCTTGTGCTTTATACATCGCCACTACATTATTTACTTGATTATTTAAATCTGTTTCTGAAATTGGATAAGTTTGACCATTAAATTTTACAATTGCTGCAGGTTTTCCAATAGGAACAGCTGCAAAAATACAAGTCATACTAACAATCATGCTTATCAATAAAGCAATAAATCTTTTTGTTTGCATAGAATTAAGAACTCCTAATTTATTTTACTTAATATGTAATCTTTTACCAATAGCTGTAGCTTGATCTTCTTTAGTAATAATATCACTAGTTTTAAGATACATGCCTTGGCCTTCCATTATTTTCATTAAAGCTTGTAATGTTTTTGTACTTCTTATACCAGCTTTAGTGACAAAGGCCATACATCTTTTTCCAGAAATAGCACCACTTCTATCTAAAAAGTTTTTTACAGTTGTTGGTATTTTGCCTCCAAAAGTTGTTGTTCCTTCAGCGCCTACAATTAAGTAATCATAATAGGAAACAACTTTACCTTCTTCAAGTTTCATATCAATTACATCAACTATATGATTTTGTTGTTCAATTCCTTTTGCTAACGAATTAGCAATTTTTTTGATGTAAGAATTGTTGTTAGTTTTTGCTGCATATAAAATACAAACTTTCATAAAATAATTCCTCACTTTTAAGTAGAAACCGATCGCTAAGTTGGCGATCGGCTTCGATATTAGATATGTAACGTATTATTGAGCTGGAGCATCTGACCACCAAGTTTGTGATTGTTGTACTTGATCAGAACCTACTGAATCTAGTAGCTTTGAATCAGATGGAGCTTTGTTTACTAGCGCAATACAAAGAGCTAAAATCATGAAAGCTGCACCTAAAATAGCTGAAACTTTTGTTACTACTCGGCTGGTGTGTGAGCCAAAAGAACTTTGAGCTGCTGAACCAAAAACACCACCAAGACCATCACTTTGTTCATCTTGAATTGCTACGATAAATACTAATAAAACACTCACGATGATAAAAAGTACCATCAGAATAACATTAAAAACACCCATACTATTTTACTCCGAAATATTACTTGTCAAAGCAAACAATAGGTAAAAACTGTTCTAAAGATAAAGATGCACCGCCAACTAAAGCTCCATCAATATTTTCTTTAGACATTAATTCTTTTACATTTGCTGCCTTTACTGAACCACCATACTGTATAATTGTCTCTTCTGCAACAGTTTTATCAAAAAGTTTTTCAATTATGCTTCTAACAAAGGCATGTGCATTATCTGCATCTTCAGGAGTTGCTGTTTTACCAGTACCAATTGCCCAAACAGGTTCATATGCTAATGTGATATGTCTCATCATTTCTTTTGAAACACCTTTAAGGCCTTCTGTTACTTGAGTTGTTAATACTTCTTCAAGTTTTCCACCTTCTCTTTCTTCTAAAGTTTCACCAATACATAAATCAACATCCATACCTTCAGCTAAAGCTAATAAAACTTTTCTATTGATTAATTGGTCTGTTTCACCATAGATTGCTCTTCTTTCACTGTGACCTAAGATAACATTTGTAATGCCAAGATCTTTAAGCATTAATGGAGAAACTTCACCAGTGAAAGCACCCTTTAGATTATCATTCATATTTTGAGCAGCTACAATAATATGTGTATCTTTTAATACTTCAGCTACACCAGGAATTGATACAAAGTTTGGAGCTACCATAACTTTTGCACTACATCCTTTTGTTGCTTCTGCTAATTCTTTTGCAAATTTTACACCTTCACGAGGTGTTAAGTTCATTTTCCAGTTTCCTGCGATATAAGGGGTTCTCATATAATATATTCTCCTATTATTTTTCTAAAGCTTTGATACCAGGTAGAGTTTTGCCTTCTAAGAATTCTAAAGAAGCTCCACCACCAGTTGATACGTGACTAATTTTACTTGCTAAATTGAATTTATTTATAGCTGCAACACTATCACCACCACCAACAACAGTAATACCATCACACTCTGCTAGAGCTTTAGCTACTTCTAAAGTACCTTTGCTAAATGAGTTAAATTCAAATACACCCATTGGGCCATTCCAAACAACACTTTTTGCAGTTTTTAATTCAGCTAAAATAAGTGCAATTGTTTTTGGACCAATATCCATACCAATTAAATCACCATCAATTACATCTTCACACAATACAGGTTCTGCATTTTCACTAAAAGTAGCACCACAAATATGGTCAACAGGTAAAATAACCTTTACACCTTTCTCATCTGCTTTTGCTAAGAAACTTCTAGCTGTATCAAGATAATCTTCTTCTAAAAGACTCTTTCCAATTGCTTTACCTTGAACTTTCATGAAAGTATATGCCATACCTCCACCAATAACAATTGTATCACAAGTCTTAACTAAACTTTCTAATACTGTAATTTTACTAGATACTTTTGAACCACCAATAATTGCTACAAATGGTTTTTGTGGATTGCTTAATAATGGAGCCATATATTTTACTTCTTTTTCGATTAAAAAACCTGCATAAGAAGGAAGGAAATGGGAAATACCTTCTGTAGATGCATGTGCTCTATGAGCTGTACCAAATGCATCATTAACATATAAATCACCAAAAGCAGCTAATTTTTTTGCGAAATCTAAATCATTATCAGTTTCTTCATTATAATAACGACAATTTTCTAATAATAAAACATCACCTTTTTTTAAAGAATTAACTAAAGCTTCAACTTCACTACCAATTACGTCTGGAGCTAATTTTACTTCTTTATTTAATAATTCACTAAAACGTTTTGCAATAGGAGCCATTGAAAATTCAGGATTTTTTTCTCCTTTAGGACGGCCTCTGTGACTCATAACAATAAGTGTTGCACCTTGCTCTAATAAATAATTAATAGTAGGTAATGCTGCTTGAATACGTGTATCATCAGTTACTACACCATCTTTAATTGGAACATTAAAATCAACACGAATAACAACTTTTTTATCATTTAATTTTGCATCTCTGATAGTATTTAATACCATAATATACTCCTATAAATAAAGCCTGCCCTAGCAAAATCAGAGCAGGCCATCTCCTTGTTAGGAAAATTTAGATTATTTAGAAATCTTCAAAGCTAAGTCAACAACACGTGTTGAATAACCCATTTCATTGTCATACCAGCTCATTACTTTGAACATTTTTTCGCCCATCTTCATTGTTAATAAAGCGTCAAAAATTGAGGAATGACTATTTCCTACGATATCGTGAGAAACAATTGGATCTTCTGTATATTCTAGAATACCTTTTAATGGGCCTTCTGCAGCAGCTTTAACAGCAGCATTTAATTCTTCTACAGTACAATCTTTCTTTAATTCTACAACTAGGTCAACAAGAGAACCAGTAGGAGTAGGAACACGCATTGCTAATCCGTTTAATTTACCTTTTAATTCAGGAATAACTTTAGATACAGCAGCAGCAGCACCAGTTGTTGTAGGAATGATTGATACAGCACCAGCTCTAGCACGACGTAGGTCTGGGTGTGGTTGGTCAAGCATTACTTGGTCATTTGTGTAAGAGTGAATTGTTGTCATTAAACCTTGTTCAATACCAAAAGAATCATTTAAAACTTTAGCTAAAGGAGCTAAACAGTTTGTTGTACATGATGCATTTGAGAAAGCAGTGTTATTTAAATCAATTTCTTCATCGTTAACACCACAAACAATAGTTTGGTCAATTTCATCTTTTGCAGGTACAGTTAAAATAACTTTCTTTGCGCCAGCTGTGATATGATCTTTGTAACCACCTTTTGCACTAGTTGCACTTCTAAATACACCTGTTGATTCGATTACTACATCTACACCTAATTCACCCCAAGGTAAATTTTTTGGATCACGTTCTTTGTAAATACGAATTTCTTTACCATCAACACTAATTGATTGTTCACCAGCTTTTACTTCGTGGTCATATACACCGTAAGTTGAATCATACTTTAGTAAATGTGCTAAAGTTTTTGGGTCTGTTAAGTCATTAATACCGACTACTTCAATGCTTGGATTTTTGGAAGCAATTTTAAATACATTACGTCCAATTCTACCAAAACCGTTAATTGCAATCTTCATGGAAAATCCTCCAGATTTTATTGTTAGTTTATGTTTTAGATAATACTAAGAACTTAGCAAATGGTCAACGAACCAACAAAAAAAAAAGCTAAAAATACCAAATTAGATACAATTTGCAACAAAATGCAACAAATAAATCACAGTTTATAATAATTAAAGTTGCTATAAGAATATATAATACATATAAGCAATTAATTAATATGCAAACTTTCACATTAAAACATTAAATTCTAAATATTTTTGCTTAAATAAAAATTGAAAAATAGAAATATTTAAGGGATATAAATAATTATTAATTATTCAGTGTAATAGAAATACTAATTATTTTATGCCCCTCAATTTCTTCAACCTTAAAAGTATTGTTATCAATATCAACACTTTCATCTTTATTAGGGATTCTTCCAAATATTTCAAAAACTAAGCCACCAATTGTTTCAAAATCTTCATCTTGTAAATTTAGTTTTAATTCATTATTAATATCTTCAATACTTGTTCTAGCATCAACAATATAATGGTTGTCGTCTAACTTAATAATTTCCTCTTCTTCTTCATCAAATTCATCTTGGATTTCTCCAACAATAACTTCTAAAATATCTTCAAGACAAACTATACCTGAAACGCCACCGTATTCATCAACGGCAACTGCAATATGAATTTTTTTTAATTTAAATTCTCTTAATAAATCATCAAGATGCTTACTATCAGGGACAAAAAAAGGATCTCTCATTATTTTCTTTACATCAAAATTTTTTTCTATTCCTTTTCTAAGTAGATCTTTTGTATAAAGTACGCCAATAACATTATCATTATTATCTTCATAGACAGGATATCTAGAATATCCATCCATTGAAATTACATCAAAAATTTCTTCTAAGCTAATATTGCAATCTACAAAGGAAACATCAATTCTTGGAACCATAACTTCTTTAACTGTCATTTCATCTAGTTCCCCTATTCCTTGAATCATTGTCTCTCTCTCAACCCGCTCAGCTTCAAGGGATAATTCTTCTTTATTACTATCAGTTTTTTTAAATAAGTTGCTAAAAAAGCCCACTCTATATCTCCCTAATACTTGATAAAATTTTTTCTTGTAATAATAACATTGGTTCAGATTTATCATTTGATTTATGATCATGCCCTAGTAAATGTAAAATTCCATGAATTAGAATTCGATCTACTTCTTGAGAAAAAGGAACATCAAAATTTTCGCAATTTCTTTCAATTGCACTAATAGATATAACCATATCACCTAATATATTTGATTGATCAGCATCTGGCCAAAAATCAAAATCATCAATATTATCTGATTGAACAAAAGATAATATATCAGTTGGCATATCCTTATCCCGCCACTGTTTGTTTAATTCTTGAATTTCTTCATCACTTACAAAAGTAATTGATAATTCCACTTCATCTTGAGATAATTTGTCTAAAATCAAATTTACCTTACTCTCAATTATATCGTAAGGAAGTCTCTTTTCATATTCTTCTAAATTATATTGTATATCTATTGTATTATTCATTTTTCTTTTCTTTTTCTTCTAATTATTATAATTCTTTTGTTATTAGTCAATTACTAATCTTTGTTATTTGGTTTATCTTCTTCATTAGGATATTTTATTCTTGTATGAAGTTTACCAACTAATGATTGTTCGAGGGACTTTTCGATAATTTTCAATTCAGTCAAATCTAAATGGCAATCATTTAATTGTCCATGATCAAATTTCTGCCTTATAATATTTGATATTAATCTACCTACTTTTTGAGCACTTGGCTTAATAGATCTTGAAGCTGCTTCTACACTATCTGCTATCATAACTATAGCACTTTCTTTTGATCTTGGAGGATTCCCTGTATAGCAATAATCACTTGGAACAACTTTATTAAAAGGATTTTCATTATCCTTAATTGCTTCATGATAAAAATATTGAATTAAATCATTTCCGTGGTGTTCACTTATAATATCTATGATTTCCTGAGGAAGTCCTGCATCTTTACACAAATCGACCCCTAATTTTACATGAGATCTTATTATTGAACCACTCATAGAGGGTGTTAACTCATCATGTTTATTGACTCCATCATCTTGGTTTTCAGTAAAGTATTCTGGATGTTCAGTTTTTCCTACATCATGATAAAGCGCAGCAACTCTACATAGGTTTGCATCAGCTCCAATTGCTTTGGCAGCATCATATGCTAAATCTGAGACATTAATACTATGATTAAAAGTCCCTTGTGCTGTAAATTTTAATTTAGACAACAGTTTTTGATTTTGATTTTTTAATTCATCTAGTCTAAATGTTGTTGGTATGTTTAAAGCATTATCAATAAAAGGTAATAAAATTCTTTCTAATAAAAAACAGAATAATATATTAATAATTATAACGGAATTTGAAAAGAAAAAAGTTGAAAAAGGGTAACCTTGAATAGCATACAATAATAATGTCATTATTATAGCAATCAAGCAGCCTTTAATTATACTTGCAATTCTAGACAATCTATCTCCATCGTAAATTATAATGTATAAGAAACTAATTCCAATTGCGCTTAGATAAAAGAAACTGAAAAAAGTTGACCCTGGGAATAATGTAGAATACAAGGCATATTGTATTGTAAATAATAATCCAAATTTTTTTTTCCCAGTAGTATTTTTCAAAAAGAAAGTTCCAAATAATACTGGAAGACATGGTGCTAATACATTTATATTATACTTTGAACAATAATAAGTTATCACAAGGGAAAATAATAAAGAAATAACCATTAATATCATATATATATAAATAAATTGCACCCTTCTAAAGGTATACTGAGTTCTTGTCCAAATCCAATAAATTGAAAATAGAGTTATTAATAATATTAATATTACTCGTGCAATAATTTGAATGTTTGAAAAAATTGCACTATGAGCTTCAACTTGTTTTAATAATTCTAAATCATTTTCACTAATTATTGTATCTTTACTTAATATCTTTTCGCCAGCTGGGACATAAACAATTACATCTTCAATAGAATTAATTACTGTATCTTTCTCCATTGAAGTTAAAAGTGCATCATAGTGTACATTGGATTCAATTAACCCTTTTATTGTTAAATAAAATAAATTATCAGAAATATTGTATTTATTTACATTAGATTCTAGATATTTATCAATAAATAGTTCTAAATTATAATAATTTACCAATGAATTAATTGTTAAGACTTTTGAAGTATCAATTTTTTCTATTGTTAATTGATCTGTTAAATACCCTTGTAAAGAAATCTTAGTAACACCTTCAGAATTTAAAAGTTGAATTTCACTTTGGTCGTAATAGCCTTCTATAACAATTTTTTTAATTATTTCTAAAATCCATGTAGAAAAAACTTCTTTCTGGTCGAAAGATAATTTTAAATAACCATTTTTAAACAATTCTTTTTCACTTGGACTTAAATTAACTAAGGTATCTTCTAATAATAATAAATCATTATTATTTATACCTTTAGAAAAAGAAATTACTCTATTCATTATTTGATAAGTCTTTGATACATCATAAGTAAATATTGGATTTATTTTTTTTAATTCTGTTTCTCGTTTTTCTTGAGTGGCTTTTTTATCTACATATTCAAAAGATCTTTTTACATATAAATCTTCAGGAGCAAGTTGCCTAATCTGCAAAGAAGAGGAATTTATCTGAGAACCAACTAAGTTACCCGAAACAAAATATGGCATGATTATCATTAAAGCCAAAATTAATAATAATAATATAGAAAAAGAAATTATAGTTCTAAGTGATAATTCGTCTTCATTTGGTTTCAATTTATTAAAAAATGTATTTTGATCATCCATTTTGACTATCCTTACTATAAGCTTCAATTATTTTTTGAACAATTTTTGCTCTTACTACATCTTTTGTACTAAAATTAACGAAACCCATACCTTCTATTTCTCTTAAAATATTGTTTGCATGAATTAAACCACTTCTTTGCCCTCTTGGTAAATCTACTTGCGTAATATCTCCAGTAATAATCGATTTTGAGTTTTCTCCAATTCTAGTCAAAAACATTTTCATTTGTTCAATTGTAGTATTCTGTGCTTCATCTAAAATAATAATACTATTATGCAGAGATCTACCTCTCATATATGCAAGAGGTGCAACTTCTATAGCACCAGAGCTCTCTAATTTATTAATAATTGCTGGTGGTAACATCCACTCCATTGCATCATAAAGCGGTCTAACATATGGACTTAATTTTTCACTGAGGGTTCCTGGTAAAAACCCTAAATTTTCTCCAGCTTCAACAACTGGTCTAGTTAAAATTATTTTTTGTTTTTCTCCACTAGTTATTTGAGACAAAGCGTAAGCAATTGCTAAAAAAGTTTTACCAGTACCAGCAGGCCCAATCGAAAAAGTAATTTGTTTTTGATTCATCATTTGAATAAATTTACTTTGATTAATAGATTTAGAAAAAACAGTTTTATTATTTACACTTATAGAATTATAATCATCAAATAATACACTTTCTTCTAAAGCATCATTTAGACTTGGCGAGTTTATAATATTTTGGTATTCCATAAATATCTCACTCTCACTTATTGTTTGATTATCGTTAAAAATCAATCTCTCAAGCTTTCTTATTAATGCTTCAAATAAAATTAGCTTATCTTCATCATCATCTTCTACAAAAAGGACATTTCCTTTAGTTAAAATTTCAATACCAAGCAAGATTTCGATATAAGTTAAATTTCTATCATTTGCTGAACAGATAATTCTTAATTTCGATAAATCATCAATTACTATATTTTTTACCATTGTACATCCATTTTATGAATTATAATTCCAACCTTCATCATCTCGGCTAAAGCTTTGATCTACTTTTAATTCTGGAAGAGTTTTCCATTGTAAGAAAATAGATACTGATGGCACCCACTGATAATTATAGTTAGATAATACAACGGATCCACTGTATTTGCAATGCAAATCCCAATCATCCATCATGTGAATAAAATCTAAAGAAATCTTTTCCAAATTAAATTGTGTTGAATATTTTTTGTTTCCAAAAATATCAAAAGAATTAAATAAGTCATCTATCATATCAATAAAGTTAAAATTATCATTACTATCATAATATCTATAAAAACCATAATTTGATGTTGTTATAGATAAATTTACTAACATAAACTCAGCTATTCTGAATGATAATGAGCTATCTAAACTAAAATATGTTGAATACTTATCAATAAAACTATAATTAAAAGTTGCATCAATATTTAATTTTAATCCAATCCTATTTAACCACCAATATTTTGTGTATTGAGACAAAGATATTGTATTTATAAAATAATCAGGCTTTAATATATTATCTTGTGTATTTAGATTAAATTTACTAAGTATAAAATTGTTTTTATAGGTAAATAAAAACTCACTAAAATAATTTTTAATAGTAGAATCATATAAACCATAATATTTATTAGAAAAAGAAAAATATTGATGGGCTTCTTTATCAGAATAAATCATGCTTGATTTTACTATCAAAGAGTCAAGAAACCTCGAGGACGTTTGATTATTAATCACATCAAAAGAGGTTTTAAAATTAAAATAAAAATTATTTATTGAATATTTTAAGATATTATCAATATTTGATAATTCAAAATTTGACGAATCAATATCATATGTAAAAATAGTACTATTTTCAAAATTGTTATAAGCAATCTTTAGTGATGGTTTAAAAGCCAAGCTTAAGGGGGGTAAAACTAATTTTAATGATGGAGTTATATTTATAAAATTAAGGGGATAAGTTTGTTTCCATTCTATTTCATGTTTTGTAATAAAGTCGTCAGTAAATTCAAAATTATTTTTTTCAATTTCTATATCGTTTGATTCTTCAATTTTATTGAATTCAAATAATTTTGTATCAAAATAGTAGTATAAATTTAAATAAGGTAAATTAATTATATTATGAGTAATCAATTCAATTGAATTCGATTTAGTATCTATTTTATCATCATCATATATATATATAAGATAAGTCGTATTATCAATATTTATGATATTAGGTTCAACTTGAATTTCTGTATTTAAAGTTAATTGTGAATTATTATATATTTCATTATCAGAATCATTTTCTTCAGATGTCGTATTATAAAAAGTATTTTTAAACAAATATGAAATGTTAAATAAAGATTCATTTTGCACTTTTTCTTTTTCTTTGTATGAAGAATTGTATAATTCTTTTAATAATAATGAATCAACCTCATCATTTTTCTCTAAAATTTCTTTTGAATTAGCTTTTTCTTTATCGTTGTTATCTTGATTTTTTTTACTAAGATTTAAAAGCTCCCCACTTATGTTTAATTCTAAATTAGGTAAAGTCATTTCATTAACAACATACATATATTTACCATCAGTTTTATCCCATTCATAATCTATTTCAGAGTCAAATTTATTTACTTGAATTTTTTCAATATAAGGAGATAAACTATCTATTTTTAAATTAAACTTTGAATCTAAACTCCAACTATATGCTGTTACATCAGAATTATATGTAGAAGGAAAAGTTTGATTACTATTCCATAAAGCATCTAAGTTAAATGTTGATAATCTATTTGAATAAGTTTTTCTTACTAATGGATCAGATACTATAGGAACTTTGATATTTATCAAACCTTCATCAAATTTGTATGTTGCATCTAATTGAGTATCATATCTAAATATTGGATAATCGTTATAATTTAATATATCTCCTTTTATACCATCACTAGCTAAAGAAGTGATAGTTTTTGATTTAATAATTAACGAACTATTTATTAAATTAAATTGAGAGTCATAACCCAAAACAATACTTCCATTTTCCAAATTAGAAATCGAATATGGTGTTTTTTCATAAGTGTCTAAAAATAGTGCAATATAGCTATTTGTTTTACTTGCCCATTTTTGTAATAAAGAAGTATTTTCACTAGAATTATATATTGCTCCATTTGCATAGATATCTGAATTATTTTCTGTTTTTAACAATGAATTAAAACTGTTTGTATCAGTTTTTGCAAAACTAGGATACTTTCCTAATATTTCAAACGTAGTATTAACAAATAACCCTCTATTAGATTCATATCCTATTGAAGGATTTCCAAGCATTTGTGCTCCTGGTGAAAAGAAAAAAGGTAAATAAAAAACTTTTACTCTTCCTATAGAAATAACAGCATTCTCTAAATACATATCGCCATGATTAAGTATTGCTAATTTTTCTGCACTAATAGAAGAATAGGCACTTTCAGGATTGGTTGTTATAAATCCATTTTTTAATATAAGTGAATTATTTACTGTATTTAATGTCAAAAGTGAAGAGGTTGCATTAAATACAACATCCTCATTATCACTGTTTTTTCTTTCTGTATATATTGAACCTTCAGAAACCGTTATATTATTGGTATTCAAATCTAAAGTTATTATAGACCCTTCAACATCTTGACTTATTATATTATCAGAAGAATCACTATTAATAAATTTAACATTTCCTAATGCTGCAACTTTTGAAGATGTTGCATCAATTATAATAATATCTGCCAAAAGCTCTCTTTTTAAATTATCTTGATTATTAAAACTTAAACTAACATTTCCTTCTAAAATAAATAAACCATTATCATTACCAACTTTTTTTAATGAGTCACAATTTTTTATATTAAATATAACTTTTGAATCATTTTCTAAAGATTGATTATTACTATTGTAAGATAAAGAGATATCGGGATTTTCGTTTATTAGTTGATTCTTTAATACTTCTATTTTTTTATCACGTGTTAGATCACAATCAATATTCCTTAATGCACACATTAATGATAATTCTTTCTCACTTGCATTTTCTAAACTTATTAAAGCTAGATTTGAAGAATATAAATTGTTAACAAAAATTATAATTGATAAAAAAATAAATAAAAATTTTTTCATAAGTTATTCTAACATATGTTTTAAAAATTGCCCTGTATAAGATTTATCATTTTTTGCAATTTCTTCAGGAGTTCCTGTTGCAACAACCATTCCTCCACCATCTCCACCATCAGGACCTAAATCAATAATATAATCCGCTGTTTTAATTACATCTAAATTATGTTCAATTAAAACAACTGTATTCCCATTTTCTACTAACCTGTTAATTACTTTTACTAATAGCTTTACATCAGCAAAATGTAATCCTGTTGTTGGCTCATCAAGAATGTATAAAGTTTTACCTGTATTTATCTTAGATAATTCTAATGATAATTTTACTCTTTGAGCTTCTCCCCCACTTAAAGTTAATGCACTTTGTCCTAATTTTAGATAGCCTAAGCCTACACTATCGAGAGTTTCTAATTTTCTTCTAATTTTAGTAATTGGTTTAAAGAATTCAGTAGCTTCTTCAACAGTCATATCTAATACATCATAAATGTTTTTACCTTTATAACGAATAGATAGCGTTTCAGTATTATATCTTTTACCATGACAAACATCACATTTTACAAACACATCAGGAAGAAAATGCATTTCGATTTTTATTGTTCCATCACCATTACAGTTTTCACATCTACCACCAGCAACATTAAATGAAAATCTACCGCTCTTATATCCTCTAGCCTTTGACTCAGGAAGAGATGCATATAAATCTCTTATTGGAGAAAAGGCCCCAACATAAGTAGCAGGATTTGATCTAGGTGTTCTACCAATAGGGCTTTGATCGATATTAATTAATTTATCAATATTTTCAAATCCACTAATATTTGTATATCCATCATAATTTAAATTTTTTCCATTCAATTTTCTCTTTAAAGCAGGGACTAATATTTCATTTAACAAAGTTGATTTACCACTTCCGGACACTCCTGTAATAACAACTAATTTTCCTAATGGTATATCAACATCAATGCTTAATAAATTATTTTTACTTGCACCTTCTATTCTAATAAACTCTCCATTACCCATTCTTCTAATTTTTGGGACTTCGATTTCCTGAACTTTTGAAAGAAACTGACCAGTTATTGAATTTGGGTTTTTTTCAATTTCTGCAGGAGTCCCTTCAGCTATAATATATCCCCCGTGTACACCTGCTCCTGGCCCTAAATCAACAACATAATCAGCTTCACGAATTGTAGCCTCGTCATGTTCAACTACAATTAAAGTATTTCCAATGTCTCTTAATCTTTTTAGAGAATTAATTAATTTTTCATTATCTTTTTGGTGTAATCCAATTGACGGTTCATCTAAAACATACATAACACCTGTTAGAGCAGAGCCTATTTGAGTTGCAAGCCTTATTCTTTGTGCTTCACCACCACTTAATGTCCCACTATTTCTATCAAGGGTTAAATAAGATAAACCAACATTTTCTAAAAATGTTAATCTATTATTAATTTCTTTCAATATTTCTTTTGCAATTTGTTTATCAGTATTATTTAATTTTAAATTTTCAAAAAATAAAATGCTATCAGTTACAGAATATGATGTAACTTCCATAATATTTTTATTACCAACTAATACATTTAATGCATCTTCTCTTAATCTTTTTCCTTTACATGAAGGACAAGTTTTATGAGATTTATAACTATCATACCAAGCTTTCATATGCATGCTTGTTGTTTGGTAATATCTTCTATGTAATTCTTTTAATACACCTTCATATTTTTTAAATATTAATTGTTTTGAATTACTACCATTATCATAATTTATTGGAATTTCTTTATTATAGCCATATAAAATAATATCAAGTATTTTTTTTGGCAATTTATTTATAGGAGTATCAAGAGAAAATTTTAAATCCTTTGATAAAGCCTCAAAAGAGGCTTTATTCCAATTTGCTTGAGGGTTATGTGTTTTAATACCATGTTCATTAATACTAAGCGAAGAATCGGGAATAATTAAATCAATATCAAACTCACTTACAATACCAAGCCCCTTACAAGTAGGACAAGCTCCATAAGGATTATTAAATGAAAATAATCTTGGTTCTAAATCAGCTAAAGTAATTCCACAATGAGGACAACTATTTCTTTGTGAATATACTTCATCTTTTTCAACCTTTTTCCCTTCTTCTGTTGTTAAAAAAGTTACCTTAACAAGACCATTTGTCATTTCAATTGCAGTTTCTAATGAATCAGATAATCTTGTTCTTGTTTCTTTATTTAATATTAATCTATCAATAACAATATCAATATCATGTTTAATATTTTTATCAAGAGTAATCAAATCGTCCAATAAATACATGGTATTATCAATTTTTGCTCTCTGAAAACCAGCTTTTTTTGCATCATCCAAAACTTTTCTATATTCGCCTTTTCGCCCTCTGGCTACCGGAGCACTAATTATTAATTTGGTATCTTCTTCATATTGAAATATTGATTCAATTATTTGATCAATACTCATTTCAGTTATTTCTCTTTTACATTTAGGGCAATATGCCTTACCAACTCTTGCCCATAATAATCTATAATAATCATAAATTTCTGTTATAGTACCAACAATTGATCTCGGATTTCGGTTAGTCGATTTTTGTTCTATAGCTATAGACGGGGAAAGCCCTTCTATATAATCTACTGCGGGCTTTTCTAATCTTCCTAAAAATTGTCTTGCATAAGCTGATAAACTTTCAACATAACGTCTCTGTCCCTCTGCAAAAATAGTATCAAAAGCTAAAGAGCTTTTTCCACTACCACTTAAACCACTTACTACTATTAATTTATCTTTGTCTAACGTTAAATCAATTGATTTTAAATTATGCTCACTAGCACCTTTTATAATTAATTTATTATTCGCCATTAATCGCCTCTAATAATGCTGATTTTGCATTTTGATAATCAACTTCTAAACTCAATTTTCCTTTTTTATATAAGAAAACTTTATTCCCAATTCCTGTAATTGCAAAATCAGCAGCTTTTGCTTCACCTGGGCCATTTACTTGACAACCCATTATTGCTACAGAAATATTCTTATTTATTTTTAATAAATCTGGTTCAATTTCTTTCAAAAATCCAATAGAATCAAAAGAATTTCTTCCACAACGGGGACAACTTATAATTCTTACACCTTTATCTCTTAATCCTAAAGTTCTTAATATCTCAACTCCTGCAAATACTTCATCCTCAATATCTCCAGTAATTGAAATTCTCATAGTATCTCCAATTCCTTGTTTTATTAAATTTCCAAGCACCCACGTAGATCTTGCAACAGAAGAAACAACAGAACCTGCTTCAGTAACGCCAATATGTATAGGATAGTTACTTTTTTCATAGAATAATTCGTTTGCAATTCGAGTTTCTTCTAAATTAGTAGATTTCAAAGAAACAACAGTATTATAAAAATTTAATTCTTCAAACCATTCCAAATATTTAAGAGCATTATCCACCATTATTGTTGTTGCATCACCATCCCCCTTGGGTAAAGACCCAGAGTTTAGCCCTATTCTTATTGCAGCACCTTTATCGTTAGCACTTCTTACTATTTCATCAACTTTCCATCTTGCTCCGATATTTCCTGGATTAATTCTAATTTTACTAAATCCACAATCTAGTGCTGCTAAAGCCATCTTAAAATCAAAATGAATGTCAGCTACTAAAGGCATGCTTGATTTTTGATTTAAATATATAAAAGCATCTCTATCATTATCAGATGGATAAGAAAATCTCATAATATCACAGCCCATTAAAGATAAACCATTCATTCTTGCTAACAATTTATCTAAATCTTCTTTTTTAGATGGGATTGGGCTATCATACATTGTTTGAATCGATATTGGATGACCTTTACCGATTTTTATATCTTTGACACTTGCAATAATTGGGGTCTTCATAAAAATTTTCCTTTATTCAATATCTAAAAAAATATCATTCCAATTATAATTATTTAAAGTTGGAATTAACATATTTTTTAGTATTTTTAATTCTAATATAATATATGAGAATAATGTACTATTGTCTTTTGTATTATTTTTTTTAAAATAGAAATATAACATTAATAATAATTGGTTACTAATAATAAAATAATTTAAATTAAATAAAATATTTGATTGTATAAAAATTTCTTTAGCATTTTTTTCATTAATTTCTAGATATTTCATATTATGATAAAAATAAACCTTTGCTTTTGATTCTAATCCTAAATTAATTAAAATTAATAAAAATTCAAAACTAAATGTTTTTTTATCGAAGTAATTATAATAAATTCTATTAGTTGCACAAGAATAAACTTTCCTACTTAAATAATTTAATTTTTCAATTTCAATCAATAATTTATCAATATTTTTAAGAGTTATATTATTAAACTTTTTTTCAACACTTTCTATTCTATCGAAATTATCAACTATAATTTTCATTTCATCAATAATATCTTGATAATCATAATAATTTTTATCAAAAATAATTTTATTCCAAAAAAATTCAACACTATCTTTATTTAAATAATTAATGCTAAATTCTAATAATGAAATATCTTTATTAATTTTTGCTATATCCTGATTTTCGTTTAGTACTTTTTGAAATGTAAACAAATCACCACTACAAAAAATTAATAAATTCTCTAATAATTTATGATTATCATTTTTAGTAATAAATAAATCATTTTTAAATTCAGATAATATTAATTTTACAGTATTAGGAGAAAAAGGTTCAACAAAATAAGGGAAGAAACTATAAAAAAGGTTAAAATCTGTATTTCTATAAATAATTTTTATAACTTGTATTATTAATGAATTATCATCAATTAATATTAAATCATTGACTAATTTATCTAAATATAAATTAATGTATTCTAATAAAACATTTACTTCCAAATTATATAATTTAGATAATTTACATATTAAAATTATCAACTCTTGATAAATTTCAATTCTATCTTTTACTTTTGAGATTGAATACTCTATTGAAGAAAATGCATTTTCATACAGTAACAAATTATCTGTAAAATTATCAGTTTTCTCTTTATTATAGTCCTCAAGCATACTATTAATTAGCTCAATATAATCTTTTTTTGTAATAAAAGATCCATCAAAAGTATCATCAAAAATTGAGATAGCTTTTGAAATAGTTATGTCCTTAAAATCTTTTACTCTAGGATTATTTAAATATTCATCAATTAAAATAAATTCAGATAAATTATCAAATTTTATATTTTTACATTTTCTATTTATTTCAAAAAAAATATCATCAATATAAAAATCAAAATATAAGTTATTACAATTATGTTGAACAATTTTTCTATCTAGCTTATTAGAATCAAAATTATTATTAAAAATAAAATTATTGAGATCTAATTTAACTAATTCTTTATCATCTAGAATTTCATTAAAAACTTTAAGCTCAGTTAATATCTGAAATTTAGTATGACCATTTAGATAAATAAGTTTTGATCTTTTATTAAATAATGATAATAATTTAAGACATTTATCCATAATTTTTCCCTAATAGTTTGTAGAATTTGTTAAATCTCATATAATATTATAATTATAACAGAAATTTAAATTTAATACTATTTTATAAATAAGATGTATATAAATTTATTTTTTTTATTTCTGTTGCAAATACAACATATCTTATAAATATCTAATGTTAGACTTTTTTTATAAATATTTAACATTCAAGGAGTCAAATATGAAAACAGATATGTTTTGCTTTCAATGTCAAGAAACCGTAGGTTGTAAAGGCTGCACAATAAAAGGTGTTTGTGGAAAAAACTCTTCTACAGCAGCATTACAAGATTTATTAATTTATGCTACTAAAGGCTTGAGTGTCATTAGTTCAAAATTAAGAAGGGAAGGAAAATCTGTAAATAAAAGTGTTAATCACTATGTATCAGTCAATTTATTTTCTACAATTACAAATGCTAATTTTGATGATGATGTATTCAAATTAAGAATTATTGAAACTTTAAAATTCCGTGATGATTTAAAATCTCAATTATCAAATACTTCTAATTTAGCTGATGCAGCTACCTTTTCAATTATCGATGAAAATGATATTGACGCCAAATCGAAAAGCCCTGAAGTAGGTGTTTTAGCTACAAAAAATGAAGATATTCGATCTTTAAGAGAACTTATTACTTATGGATTAAAAGGTCTAGCTGCATATATGAAGCATGCAAATGCCCTTGGATTTGAAGATGAAAATGTTGATGCTTTTACTCAAGAAACTTTAGCTAAATTGCTTGATGATAATTTATCAGCTGATGAACTTGTTAACCTTACTCTTGAAACAGGTAAATTTGGTGTTTCAGCTATGGCCTTATTAGATAGTGCTAATACAAAAACTTATGGTAATCCAGAAATAACAAAAGTAAATTTAGGAGTTAAAAAAAATCCTGGTATTTTAATTTCTGGCCACGATTTAGGAGATTTAGAAGAATTACTAAAACAAACTCAAGGTACTGGTGTTGATATTTATACTCATGGAGAAATGCTTCCTGCTCATTATTATCCTCATCTAAAAAAATATGAGAACCTTGTTGGCAACTATGGTAATGCATGGTGGAAACAAAAAGAAGAATTTGAAGCTTTTAATGGTCCTATTCTAATGACAACAAACTGTATAGTTCCTCCAAAAGATTCATATAAAAATAGAATTTTTACAACTGGTGCAACTGGATTTAGTGGTGTAAAACATATTGATGGAGAATTTGCAAAAGAAAAAGACTTTAGTGAAATAATTGAATTAGCAAAAAAATGCCCTGCTCCAACTGAACTAGAAACAGGAGAAATTATTGGAGGGTTCGCTCATGAGCAAGTATTTGCATTAGCTGATACAGTTGTTGATGCTGTTAAGTCCGGAGCTATAAAGAAATTTGTTGTTATGGCTGGTTGTGATGGTAGAGCAAAATCGAGAAATTATTATACAGACTTTGCAAAAGCACTTCCAAAAGACACAATAATTTTAACTGCGGGATGTGCAAAATACAAATACAATAAACTTAATTTAGGTGATATCGGAGGAGTACCAAGAGTTCTTGATGCTGGTCAATGTAATGACTCTTATTCTCTTGCAATAATTGCTTTAAAATTAAAAGAAATTTTTGAATTATCTGACATTAATGAATTACCAATTGTTTATAATATTGCATGGTATGAACAAAAAGCAGTAATAGTTCTTTTAGCATTATTATTCTTAGGTGTTAAAAATATACATTTAGGACCTACATTACCTGCATTCTTAAGTGAAAATGTCACAAAAGTATTAGTTGATAATTTTAATATAGCAGGAATTGGAACTGTTGAAGATGATATAGATTTATTTTTTAATTAAAGTAGACTAACAATATAATAAATAAAAGGATTGATTTCTATCACTAATAGAAACAATCCTTTTTTAATTTTATAAATATATTAATAAATAGAATATTCAATTTTTACATTACTAACATAATCACCTGCAACAAGAGATCTATCCCCATTCCAGAATAATATAAAAGCATGGATAATCAAATTTGTATTTTTACCAGCAGGTAAATATCCATAAGATAATGGAGTAAAAACTGATGGAACAATATTAGAATCAATTACTTTAGAACCATTATTAACTGTTGTTTTAAATGATTCTGGACTAACATCTACATCAATTGCTAAATCTTTATTCATATTACTAGTTGCATATATTAAAAATGGATTTGTATTACCACGATGAGTTAATGGGCTTAAAATATTAATATCATAATTTGTAGTTCCATCTTCAATTATATCCCAATTATAAACCAATTGATAAGTTACATCTGTTTCAACAATGGTAGAGTCTAAATTTACATCAACAGATTTAGCAAAGACAGATGCTATTGCTAAAGTGAAAAGAGTTATTATTGTTAAAGTTTTTTTCATTTGTTCTTCCCGTATTTATTATCTGTTTATATAATAATATAAGTTGCAACTTATGTCAACAATTAATTTACTTATAACATTTTTTATTAATATTAATGATAATTCCATATAATATAAGTAATTATAATTTCAATTTAAAGAAATATGTACTTTAGCAAATATATTTATTTTTAAAATATATTATAATAATTAATAAAATACTAAATTAATTAATAGACATTTGAAAATGTTCTAATATTAATCAAATTCGAAATATACATAAAAATATAAATTATTATTATATATTTATTATTAATAAACAATATAAAAAATAATCGGTATTATATTAAAACAATACCTATTTTATACAAATTATTACTAGTTACTTTCAGTTAATGTTATTTTTGAAAATACTCTTATCTCTATACTATCAAATATACCTAATCCCAATTGTCCTTGAGAATTAGCCCCTACACTATAACAATCACTATTAGTTTTAACCATTATTGTGTGATTAGCACCACAAAAGATCTTTGCTACATCACTAGCAACATTAACTGCAGTAAAATGGGAACTTGTTGATTGATCTCCATCTCCCATCACATTATTCGAATCTGACCCAAAACCCCAAAGAGTATCGTCATCTTTAATTATCATAGTATGTCGAAAACTTGCTGAAACTGATTTAATATCAGAAAAAGAATTATATGGTGTATTTATTGTACCAGAGTTACCATTGCCACTCTCTCCATATTCCGAAGAACCCACACCCCACAATTTATTATCATTAGTTATATACATTGAATGACTATATCCTGCAGAAAAGGATTTAACATTAGTAGCAATTAATACTGCTTCATTAGTATTTATATAATTACCTTGTCCTAATTGACCGTACCCGTTATTTCCATATCCATATAAAGCTCCATCACTCTTTAAAAACAGAGTAAAAGCATCTCCATTATCAACTGCAATTACATCACTTCCATTAGTTACTGGTAGAAATGAAAAAGAATTTACATTTGTTGAATTCCCTAATTGACCTTCAACATTATATCAACTGGATAATAAATCACCTTCCATTGTAATAATTGAAGTATGAGAGGGTCCACAAGAAACAGATTTTACATCATCTCGTATTTTAATAAAACCATAAGAGCTAACTTGATTACCATTGCCAAATCTTCCACCAGTATTATCGCCTGTTGCCCAAAGTGAATCATCCTCTTTTATAATCATTGAATATCTATCAGATGCAGATAAATATTTAACTCCATCCATAAGTTTAATAGGAGTCGGTTGTTTAATAATTGTTGAACTAAGACCTAATTGTCCATCCCCATTCATACCAAAAACCCATAAACTACCATCAGTTTCAAGAATTAAAGAAGATTCGTTACCAAGAGAAGCCGATTTAATTGTAATTTCCTCATTATTGTTATTGGGAGTAGAAATCCCATTAAAACAACTCATAAAAAAAAGACAAACGTAAAACATTAAAAGCACAAAAAAATGTTTTTTCATATTATATTCCTTTTTTATATTCTAATTATAATGAATTTATAATAATAATATTGTTATAAATAATAACTTATTAAATGATTATTAACAACAAATATTTTTACCATCAAATATTTTTACCATCAAATATTTTCACTAGCAAATATTAAAGATATATAAAATTTTTTCTAAAAGTTTAATAATAAAATTTAAGTAAATAGAATAAAAAATGATATGCCCCCATTTAAGTTGACACTTAGAAGTTAACTGCCCCTCCTCTAGTTTACAGCTAGAGGAGACTTTATGAAAAAGATAAAAAGAAAGCATCA
>RZYO01000128.1 GCA_009930325.1 Spirochaetia bacterium
AAAGTTTAGTGAAGAAGAAGATAGCGTAAAAGCAGCCTTTTTGTTTGGTGGGCCATATAATATGAGAACTTTTCATCTTAAAATATTATCTTCAATAGCTGAAATAGCAAGTGAAGAAGATTTCCCTGAAAAGTGGTTAAAAGCTAAAAATGAAGAAGCTTTGAAGAATTTATTTATTTTGAATTCTAGAAAGCGTTAATTTTATATTTGTTAACTTGAATATATTTAAAATATGTGTTTCTTTTTTATAAAGAGTTTCTTCTTAAAAAGTAAATGCTTTTCTCTTTAATTATCAGGAGATAAAATGAACACGGAAAAAATATCTGAGTATTTTGGCTCACTAGTTTTTGGCGATGACGCCATGAAGGAAAGACTTCCTAAAGATGTCTACTTTGCTTTAAAAGAGACAATTAGAAATGGGAAGGATTTAGATTTAAATATTGCTAATGCAGTAGCTCATGCTATGAAGCAATGGGCATTAGAAAATGGGGCAACCCATTACACTCATTGGTTTCAACCAATGACAGGTATTACTGCTGAAAAACATGATTCTTTTATTACTCCTACTAAAGATGGTAAAATGATTTTATCTTTTTCTGGGAAGGAATTAGTTAAAGGTGAGCCGGATGCCTCATCTTTTCCTTCTGGAGGACTTAGAGCAACTTTTGAAGCTAGAGGTTATACTGCTTGGGACCCCACAAGTTATGCTTTTTTAAAAGATGAAACTTTATGTATTCCCACCGCTTTTTGCTCTTATAGTGGAGCAGTTTTAGATAAGAAAACCCCATTATTAAGAAGTATGGAATTATTAAAAAAACAAGCTTTAAGAATAGTAAAGTTATTTGGTCATGATGAAATTATAAATATTTATCCAACTGTTGGACCAGAACAAGAATATTTTTTAATTGATAGAGCGCTCTTTGAAAAAAGAAAAGATTTAAAATATACAGGTAGAACACTAATTGGAGCAAGACCTCCAAAAGGTCAAGAATTAGATGATCATTATTTTGGTAATTTGCGTCCAAGAGTAAGTGCTTATATGCAAGACTTGGATAAAGAATTATGGAAATTAGGGATATATTCAAAAACACGTCATAACGAGGTATCTCCTTCACAACATGAAATGGCACCTGTATATACAACAACAAATATTGCTTGTGACCATAATCAATTAACTATGGAGATAATGAAAAAAGTTGCTGATAAACATGGTTTAACATGTCTTTTACATGAAAAACCTTTTGCTGGATTAAACGGTTCTGGTAAACATAATAATTTTTCATTATCTACAGATAAAGGTACTAACTTGTTAGAACCAGGTGATAATCCAAAAGATAATGCTCAATTTTTATTATTTCTTGTTGCAATTATTAAAGCTGTTGATGAATATCAAGATTTATTAAGAGTTAGTGTTGCAAGTTGTGGAAATGATCATCGCTTGGGTGCTAATGAAGCTCCTCCAGCTATTGTAAGTATGTTTTTAGGAGATGAATTAACTGATATCTTAGAAGATATTTCAGAAGGAAGAATAGCTGTTGGAGTTGAAAAAACATCCATGGTTTTGGGTGTTCATGTTTTACCTGATTTTCCAAAAGATACAACAGATAGGAATAGAACTTCTCCATTAGCTTTTACTGGAAATAAATTTGAGTTTAGAATGTTAGGGTCTTCTATGAGTGTTTCTGATACGAATACAATTATAAATACCATTGTTGCTAAGTCATTAAAAATATTTGCCGATAGACTTGAAAGCGCAGATGACTTTGATGTTGAGATGAGAAATATTGTAAAAGACACTTATAAAAAGCATAAAAGAATTATATTTAATGGTAATAATTATTGTGAGGATTGGATTGAAGAAGCAAAAAAAAGAGGCCTATCCAATTTAAAATCTAGTGTCGAAGCTATCCCTTCTTTTGTGGAAGAAAAAAATATTAAATTATTTGAAGAATTTGGTATATTAAGTAGAGAAGAAATGCATTCTCGTTGCGATATTTCATTTGAGCATTATGAGAAATCAGTGAATATTGAAGCACTAACATTAATTGATATGATTAATAAAGAGATTTTACCAGCTTGTCAAAACTATATGGGTAATTTATCTGCTTCATTAAATCAAACAAAATCTTTGATTCCTAATGTTAATATTAATTCGAGTTTAAGAATGGTAAAATCAATTGCTATTCTAATTGAAAATTTAAGTTTAAAAATAAAAGACTTAGAAATCAATGTTGAAAAAGCCAAAGAAAAGAAAACCACTCAAGAAAGAGCAAATTATTTTTATTATAAAGTTTGTCCGTTAATGGATTCTGTTAGATTGATAAGTGATGATTTAGAATTAATGATTCCATATAAAGAATGGCCAATACCCGTTTATGGAGCACTGCTTTATTCAGTTTAGTTAAATATATTTTAATAGCCTTATTAGCAAATAAGGCTATTGTTTTAAAATTGTTGAGGAATATATATTCCTGCACAAATATTTTTTTCATTACTCATTCCCATAGGAATAAATGTAGGATGAGTAGTGAAAAGATTAGCTAAAGGTGAATTTGAAGGCATCCAAACTTGAGTAATATTTAGAGTTTCTAGTTTCTTTTTTAATTCTATTGCAGAATCAATACCTTCACACATAGTTTCAAAAGCGACATCTTCAATAATAAGTGCATATGCTTTTTGATTGTTTTTTTCGACAACTATAGTATTACAATTGTTTCTAATTAATTTCCAAGCATATTGATCTCTATCAAGAGAACCTGTTTTTTCTGTAGCATTTAAATAAATAGTTGAAATGTCTGAGTTATCATTAATAACAGGTTTATTTATATTTCCGGAAATTGGATAACATATATTTTTTGTCGAATAAAAAAAACCATGACGCTCAAAAAACGGATTAAAATTAGAATTTAATGTTAATATTTGACTTTCTTCTTTATGTGCAAAATCTAGTAAAGAAGTTATTAATCCTTGATTCCTATATTTTTCTCTTGTTGCAGCTCCTACTATGTATGAAACATTGGTAGTGTTCATTTCTCTTGTATAAGAAAATTGTAAACAGTGAATCATACTATGGATATTATTTGAATTATCACGAGCTATGTAGCAATGATCAATTTCCCATCTAATATCAAAAAAATCATTTATGAATGTTTTTCCTGAATTAAATACTTCATTCCATAATTCTTTTAATTGTGTAATATCTTTTCTGTTAGCTCTTTCTATTTTCATATTTTTAGAGTATTAATTTTATTTATTTTTTTCAATTAGATATATATAGAAAGCTAAATTAAATAATATCGAATAAATAAAATTGTTTTATTTACTATTATTAAATGTTAAAATAATATTAATTTAAGGAGCTATTAGTGATTTCTGATAATTTGGATAAAATACTTGATTTATATTATTTGCGTTATGATATTGAGGTTGAAAATAATAATTTAAATAAAAAAGCAAGAAATTATGATAGTCAATTAAAAAAATATATAAGAAATCGTGATAGTCAAATTGGAACTTTTTTAGAAGATGGTAAAATATTATTAAATTTAGAAGCCGAAGAAGATTTGTCATGTGAAAATATAAAAGTTAAATCTGGATGTTTTCAGTATTATTATTTAGAAAAACAACAATTGCTTGCGTATATTGGTTTTCGAACAAAATTAAGAAAAAGTGAACTTCCTAAAAATCCACAACTTATATTTTTAAATATATATTTGATGGAAGTTGTAAATGATTTTTATTCATTTTCATTTTCACAAAAAATAAGTAAAATAAAAGAAATAGAAAAAATTTTTTCTTCTTTTAAAAAATTTAATAAAATATTTAATGAAGCTTTCCAGGTTTTATATTTTCAATGTGTTCCTTCCTTAACTATTATAGAATATGAAAAAATTTTTAATATTGATAATTTATTTAAAGATTTTAGTGAGGAAAAATCTGTTTTTAATAAATATGATTATTTTTTAGAAAAAACACGTAATAATATTCTTCTAAATAAAATTGATGATTATTTAATAAGCCAATCCTTTGAATATATATTAAAAAAAGCTTTAGAAAAAGATTTTAAAATATATATTAATGATAAGGAGTTGAGTTTATCAAAACAAATTAACTCTGAAGACTTTCAAAAGTATTCAAAAGCAATTAATAGAATTTATTCACTTTATCCTATCACAACAAATAAGATATTATATTCAAAAGATGGGAAGCAAATAATTGTTCAAAATGGGATTTTAAGGTATTCCAATAAGTTTATTTTTGATCAAGAAATAATAATTAAAATAATTGAATTTTCTAGAAATAGTTTTAGAAAGTTATTAAAAGGCTCCTATGAAGAAAATAAAGAGGATGAAAAATTATTAAACTCTTATTTTTTAAGAAATAGATACAGTTTGAATAATAAAGAATTCATTATTTTTGATATTGTAAAAGATTGGGTTGAGAAAAACGAATATTGTAAAGACGCATATCAAAAATCTTTAGATTACATTCTTTTTAATAAGGCTAAACTTGAATTTAATATTGATTCAAAAGAAATTGCTTCTATAAGAGAGAAAAGCGCTAAAATTCAGGATAAATTAATTATTGAAGATGAAATAATTTCAGATTCTCAAAACAGGAATAAATTTGAAAAAAAAATAAATGTTAATAATAATGAATTTAATTATTTTGAAAAATTAAGAAATAAAGAAAAAACTGTAATTATTGAGCCAAAAGAAAAAAGTAGTGATAATATATTTGATAAATTTATAAAAACTTTATCCAAGGAAGAAGAGCAAATATTAAAATATTTTATAGATAATAATTACGAAAAGGCTGTAAGTGTATCTAAAAAAGAAAATATTATGTTATCTTTATTGCTTGATCAAATTAATTTGAAAGCTACAGAAATTATAGAAGATATTTTAATTGATGAAGACCACATTATTGAAGATTATAAAGAAGCGATTATAAAAAGCTTTAAAAAGAAGGGGACAAATAGTGAATAAAACAGAGTTTAAAATGCCACCAATTAGAATTGCAAATAGTTTGATGAATTCTCTTCGAGGCGGTGTTGTTCCTCGAGATGGAGCTGAATATATTGCAGTAGGAAGGACTTTGGAATTAGAAGCTATACTAAATGATATTTCTATAATTGAACAAGGTGGTGCTTCATTTAGGTTTATTGTAGGTCCTTTTGGCGCAGGTAAAAGTTTTTTGTTTTCTATTATAAGATCTCATGTTACTAAAAAAGGTTTTTTAGTTATGGATGCTGACTTTTCTCCTTCAAGAAGATTAATGGGAACAAAAAATGAAGGGTTAGCTACTTATAGAGAATTAGTTAACAATTTATCTTCTGCAACTAAACCATTAGGGGGTGCTCTTTCTTTAATTTTAGATAAATGGATAAACCAAATTAATTTTGAAGCTAGAGAAAAAAATATTAATGAAGAAGAAAGAGTTTCTTGGGCACTAAATGAAATATATAAGAGATGTTTTGAAATTAGAGATTTAATTCATGGGTTTGAATTTGCTAAACTTCTTGAAGCTTATTATTTAAGCTACGAAAATAATGATTATCAAATGAAAGATAATGTATTAAAGTGGTTTAGAGGAGAATATCAAAATCGTAGAGATGCAAAGAAAGATTTAGGTGTAAATATTATTGTTAGTGACGATGATTGGTATGAATACATTAAACTCTTTGCTGTTTTTTCTAAACAAGCAGGATATAAAGGATTATTAATTCTTTGTGATGAAATGATAAATCTTTCAAAAATAACAAATAGAATATCTAGAGAAAATAATTATGAGAAGCTGTTAGCTATGTATAATGATTCATTGCAAGGTAAGGCTAGTTATTTAGGAATAATTATGGGGGCTACTCCCAAGAGTCTTGAAGATCAAAGAAGAGGGGTTTTTAGTTATGAAGCTTTAAAAAGTAGGCTATCAAAAGGATCCTACTATAATGAGAATATGAAGGATTTATTATCTCCAATAATTACTATTCAAAAACTAAAAGAAAGTGAATTGTTTGTGTTATTGGAAAGGCTTTCTCAGTTACATTCCTTTATGTTCTCATATGAAAACCAAATAGGTAGTGAAGATATTAATAATTTTTTAGCTTCTGAATTAAATAGAATAGGAGCAACTAGCAAAATAACTCCAAGAGAAATAATTCGGGATTTTATTGAAGTAATGAACTTACTACATCAAAATCAAAATGAATCTGTTTTATCAATCATTGAAAAAGAGTCATTTAATTTTAGTAATCCAATAATTGAGGATGGAGAAGAAGATATTCAAGATGAATTCTCTTCTTTTACTATTTTCTAGTATGGATAATTTTTCTAGACTTGCTCCATATATTCAAGATTATATATATTCAAATAAATGGGGTGATTTTACAGATATTCAAAAGAAAGCTATTTCACAGATATTGGATACTAAAAATAATGTTTTATTAGCTAGCAAGACTGCAAGTGGAAAAACTGAAGCAGCTTTTTTCCCAATTTTAACAGATTTATATAATAATCCAAGTTCATCAATAAGTGTTATTTATATTAGTCCTTTAATTGCATTAATAAATGATCAATTTGAAAGACTTTATGATTTATTGGAAGTAGAGAATATACCTTTAGTAAGATGGCATGGTCAAAGTTTAATATCACCAAAAAAAAATATAATAAAACACCCTGAAGGGATTATTCAAATAACTCCTGAATCATTGGAAGCCTTATTGATGCGAGAAGGAAATAATATATACAGATTGTTTTATGATTTGAGATATATTGTTATAGATGAGGTTCATTGCTTTATGGCTAGTGAAAGAGGATTACAAGTAATGTCTCTAATTTCGCGTATTCAACATATAATTAAGAGAAGTGTAAGACAAATTGGTTTAAGTGCAACATTATCTTCTTACCAACATGCTGCTTATTATCTAAGTTTATCAAATAATAAAAAATGCAGTGTTTGCATTGGTTTAGAACAACCTTCTAAATTAAGTTTAAGTATACAAGAATGTCGTTATTCAAGTAAAGAAGAGATGGAAACAGGGGTAATAGATGTTAACCAACCAATATTAAAATCAATATATAAACTTATTAATGGAAAGAAGAGTATTGTTTTTGCTAATACTCGAAAAGATGTGGAATCAATTACAACAGGATTAAAAGATTACATTTCTAAGGGAAATAATCATTCACTTGAGGTTTATTCTCATCATGGTTCTTTAAGTAGAATTCAAAGAAATGAAGCAGAAGAAGCTCTCAAAACAAAAAATGAAGTATGTGTTGGAGCTACAATAACGTTGGAATTAGGAATTGATATTGGGGAATTAGATTTGATAGTTCAACATGGAGGGGCTTTATCTGTTTCATCTTTTGTTCAAAGATTGGGACGAAGTGGAAGAAAAGGTCAACCAAGGGTAATGGCTTTCGTATTAAAGCAAAGAGATTATTTATTTACAAAAGACCCTTTTTACTTCCCTTTAGATTTGATAAAAACAATTGCTATTGTTGAGTTATATATTAAAGAAAATTGGATTGAACCTCTTTATACTATGAAATATTGTTATTTTCTTCTTTTTCATCAAATTTTGTCTACAATAAAATCATTGGGTGCATTAGCCCCGAGTTCTTTAGCTAGGAGACTTTTATCAATTAGGGTTTTTGAAAATATAAGTATTGATGAATTTAAAACTTTAGTTATTAGAATGATAGATTTAGATTTATTAGAAGTTATGGAAGATAATTCCATCAATCTTGGTGACTTAGGAGAAAGAATTACTAATAGTTATGATTTTTATTCTATTTTTACATCTCAAAAAGAATTTATTGTTAAACATGAGGAGAAAATAATTGGCAGTATAGGAAAGGATGTTAAATTAGGGGATAGAATTGTTTTATCATCTGTAAGATGGAAAATTATTGATATTAATATAGAAAAAATGGAAGTTGAAGTTATTAGTGATGGAATAGGCGGGATTGCGAAATGGGAAGGTGATTTTTTCCTAAATGTTGATATAAAAATAATCAAAAAAATAAAGCAGATATTAATTGACCCAAATTCCCCCCAGAGTTTTACATGGTTTGACTAAAGTGGCCAATTTATCTTGAATTGTTTGATAATTTCTTCTTGAAATTTGGTTGGTT
>RZYO01000129.1 GCA_009930325.1 Spirochaetia bacterium
AATGAACTAGAAATGTTTCATGAGAAGAATAACTAAAATATCCTTTTTTCATAATTAATACCCTCCTTCAAATTTATTAACATTTGTATAATACATATGCTCATAAATAGCTTCTGAAATATATCCTCTAAGATAATATTTATCTGCAAGATGATGAGAATATCTACCATTGATACAAAATGTAAAATCTTTGCCTTTATTGCAAGGTATATCTTTCCAAAAATGAATAGTAAAATCTATCCATCCACAATAAAATCCGTTAGAATCCATACAATGATAAGCACTTCTAATAATATAACACTTTTTATTTTCTTCAATTTCAAAATCAGTATCGAAACCTGAACCATAAGGCATACAAAATCTAAGAAATTCTATTCTCGTATCTTTATCCATAGACTTCATTTTTTCCCAAATATGCGCAAGAGGTTTTGTAATTGTCATTTTTATCACTCCTTAATCTATATAATCAGAAATAAAAGAAACGTCACCAGATTTTATAAAATCTCTAATTGACATTGCTACTACAGTTCTTGCAATATATAATTCTTTATTTGAAATATTAGATGCTTCTATTCTATTCATAAGAGATGAAGCCATTTTATCCAATGTTTCAACTATTTCTTTTTTTGTAAGTTTTGCCATTTCTAACACTCTCCTTTAATTGTAATAATAAAACAACTGAATTACTGTTTCTCCTGTAAACTTATAATTTTCTATAAACTTTACAAGATATCCAGAATAAACGGTCAAACTCATAATTCCGTCAAAATCTTTCAATTCATCATCTGTTTTACCACGCCAAGGATTATTGTGCAATCTTTCAAAATCCTCCAAATATAGTCTTTCATTGTAATGCCTGATAAATGCTCTTCCATTGGAAGTATAAAAAATCTTGCTAGGCTTACGGAATTTTTTGATGGTCATTGCCATATCTACCACGCTCCTTATTTGATGTAGTCGCCTCCGTTGCTCGACTGCTATATAATACCATAGCTCCTTCAATCCGTCAACTAGCAATTTCAATGTTTAAATTTTCAGATAATTAATTTCATATATAAAAAGAAAAAATTAATATAGATCAAGTTATATATAAAAATGTTTAATGAATGGAGAAATCAAAAAATAATGCCAAGCCTACTAAAAAATATAGATAAAGAGTTAATAAATCAATTAAATATTCCTATTATTGAAATAAGAAAATATAAAGTTGCAGAATCAGATGAAAATGATGCAGATGAATTAAAAGATGAAATTTTAAATAAATATTTACAATTAAAAAATGAAGAAAATGAAGAAATGATTAATTATATTAAAAAATATCCAAATGTATTATATAATGCTAGTATGTCTATTTCACATTATTTGAAAAGATTAAATGAATTTGGTATATTAGAAAAATTAGCTACCAAAAATCAAAATGGAGAAAAGATTTATGTTTTACCAGAACCTAATGAAACATTAGATAGATATCTCTTTTGGGTGCATTGTAGTGGAAAAAATGTAAGAGATATAAATAATGAAAATAAATTAAAATTTGGCCTTAATGAAAGTTATTTTCAATCATTTAAATTTGAATTAGAAGGTACTTATATACAACCAGAAAAAATATTTAATGTTGAAAAAACAAAATGTAAATTTGAAGAAAATAAAAATAAGCCAATTTTTTCTATGATTTATGAATCTTTACAAGAAAATAAAGATTCTAAGCAACCTCAATTTTATGATATAAAAACAAATAGTATAATAGGAAAACCTTTTGGTTATCTCCTTGCGTTATTATCAAAGGTATATAAAATTGTAAGAAATGAAATTTCTTCTGGAGTTATTATTTTTAGTGGTAAACCATTAAAAAAATTCAATGAAACAGAATTAAAGCAAATAATTGAAAGTTTTAGTTTTGATGAAGTTAAGCCAGAATTAGCGAAATATGCAAAAAATTTAGGATTACCAGTTTTAAAAGAAAATTTCGATGAGCATAGTATTCCTAGATCATTTGTTATTGAAAATGTTGAAAATTTATCTAAATTTGATATATATCAAGAAGATCATAAAGAAAATAAAGTTTTTAATCAAAATGATGAAACATATGTAAAAATGCGCCTATTTACTATAGATGATCAACCTACAGATAATGTTTACGCTAAAAAAACATCTGAAAGAATAGAAAAAAAAGAAGAAAATAAAAAATATATAAATGATAAGAATAATGAAGAAGAAATTAAAACAAAAGCAATGGAAATTATAAATAATAAATTTATTAACTTCATTAATTCTATAAAAAATGATAAGCAAAAAGAATTGTTAATTCAATATTTAATTGAAATTGTAAAAAATTCATATTTATCATTACCAGGAAATACTAAAATGAAAGCTATGATTAATAAAGTTGATTTTAATATACTTTATAAATTATATCCTAATATAGATATTCCTAATTCTCTTGCTGCATTTCAAGCAAGTTTAACACAATTTTTAAATCTAATTATAATGATTAAAAAGAAACTTAAAATAGAAGATGAAGATATTTTAAAAATATTAAATATAAATGAGATAGAATCTTTGTTGAGTGTTGGTCATAAAAAACCGTTAGAACAATTAGAAAATAATTTGGATGAAATGATATCTAATAAAGGTTTATTACAAAAACCAGCCATTTCATCTAAAAAAGAAATTTCAAATATTAAAGATAAGGATAGAGAAAAAATAGCAAAATATAAAAAAGAATTTTTAATGAAAAATAGCACATTATCTAAAAAATTATCGCCATTTAAATAAAATAAAAGAGGGAAGAAATTCTTCCCTCTTTTTGCTTATTCTTCAAATGTCTTAGAAAAACAGTTAGGACAATATTTATACATCTTGGTCCAAGTATTATACAATAGCTTATTCATTTCTGCATTATTTTCAATATACTTTGTTCTTTTAATTCCCTTATGAAAAGGAATTACTGGCATATTAGCATTATTTTCAAATGTAAATTTTTCTTCAAAATCTTTTGTGAGCATTTCTTTTGTTTCATCTGTTATTGTTGCATATCCAAAAACAACAGAATTGCTTTTATCACTTCTCCAACCATGAATTTCAATAGCATCTTTTGAAATAACATCTGGTACAGAATTACCTGTTCCATAAAGAATTAGAGAAGGATAGTTATTTTCATTATCTTCTTTATAACCTCTTACATTAAGCACAAGTCTGCTACTATTGCAATTTTCGCAAACTTGTTCTTTAATTTCAACATTAAGAACTTCTTTGAAATTGTTATGGATCATATGCTTTTTAATGTAATTAAGCAAAGGAGCAGAAATATATCTTTTGTCAAAATCGATCCCTCTAACAACCTTTTCACCAGAAACATAATTTACTTTCATCCACATATTAACACTCTCCTTTTATGCTGTTATTTCAGCCATATATTTTTAAAAGAAATTATCATCATCATCATTTTGTATATAAAATCTATTTATAGCTTTTGTCATTCTATTGAAATAATAATCATCTGAAGGTAAAAAGGATTCAATTACTATATCTTTTTTTGATAACTTTTTTGGTAAAAATGATTCTTGAACGATTCCTAAGTAATATTTTTTAAAATCAAGAACATTTTTTAATTTTTCTATACTTTCTATTCTATGACTTGTACTACCGTATAATCTCATCATTGTTTCTGTTTTTTTCTCTAAAACATAATTCTGCTTCATTACTTTGCTTAAATTTCTAGGCTGTATTTTATAGTACCACCTTAAAAATTCTGTTACTCTATGATGAACTCCACCAAAAATTCTTTGCATTTCCCATGAGCCAACTCTATCAATTACATACATTTTATATATCATTTCGTATGTAAAATTGATTCCATAATTATACCTGTAATTTGCCATTCTTAGCTCTTCATATGTAAATGTTTTTAGATGATGATCTTTCATACATTGTCTAAGATGATTTTTTAATCTAGTAGGATATCTATATTCTTTTTCTTGGCAAATAAAACAAGTATAAGTTTTTCTTTCAATTAATGATTTTGACCACTTAGGATGAATATTATACTTATCTTGTAATTCATCAGTATAAATTGATTTTTCAAATCTTTTTGACAATCATAACAACACCTCAAATAAAAATTAGAAGCAACATAAAAATAAAAGAAAAAATAATAAATTTTATTGCAAAAATAAACATTCCTCCGCCAAGAAAAAAATTAAGTATTTTATCAATCATTTTTCATCATCCTTTCAGAATTGATAAAGGGAGCAAATTATTAGCATTGCTCCCTTATTTAACTTATATATAAAATATTTTATGCTACTGCTTCAGTTGTATCTTCTTTCTTCTTTCTTCCTCTCCTACCAACTACATCAAAAACTGTCACCATTTCATACTCTACTCCTTCTTTTGCTCTTCCTCTCTCCCCATTCTTTCTTACTTGCTTCTCTACCACCTTGCCACAATCAACAGTCTTTGCAAACTCTTCAGCTTCAGCACGATTTTGAAATCTTGTCATAACTAACACTCCCTTTTCTATTTTTATTTTTTATTGTGTGTTCCTCTCGACTACAGGTATATAATACCATAAGATACTTCATTTGTAAATAGGTAATTTCAAAGTTTAAATTTTCAAATTATTTCATCAATTTATTTTATTTATTGAAATAAAATAACTATAAATGATATATTTATAGTTATTTTATAATTTTAATTTTGAAGTTTTAATTTACTCTTATAATCTTCTAAAATATTTTGGCCAAGATTTTTATTATTTAACATTTTTCTTATAGTATCTTGAAAATAAACAAAAAAGAAAGATTTTTCATCCATTTGTAATGGTTTAAGACTTAATGCATTTTTATATCTATCTGCTGTTATCCATCTACTATTTTCACTATCAATTTTATCAGTAAAAAATACAAGTATTTTTGCTCTTTTTGTTTGTACTAACCAATCATATTTTACACCATTATTTTCAAATTCTTTAGCCAATTTATATGCATATTCAGTATCTAATAAACATAATTTATTATATTTTCCTTTTGGTATTGGCCTATTTTTAGTAAAAGTTCCTGTAAAATGACTAAATTGTGGTTCTTTACTATTTATATCATCATCTGCAAAAACACCAAAACGCCTATTCATTTTTTTATTTCTAAAACACTTAGCAACTAATAATTCATCTAAATTTCTCATTCTTTCACTTCCTGTTATAAATAATATCCTATTTTAATTTTATTATTAAAAAAGCTATCATCAATATAATGATAGCTTTTATAAAAAATATTATCTATATTCAGAAAGCATAATTTCTTTTACACTTCCTACAATTTCATCTAAAATATGATCAGAAAGAAAATCTTCATCATTTGTATTTTCAAATATAATATCAACTACTTCTGTTTTTGCACCTTCTAGTTCAAATGTTGGAGTAAATTTAATAAAAACATCAAATACTGAATGAAAATATTTAAATGGATTTTTGCTCGCAGTATTTACGATCTTCAATGTTGCATGAGTTTTTACACTGATTTCATCATTATGAGAATTTAATATTTTCAATCCACCTTTAAAAAAATTCTTTTCAATATCAAAAAATACTTCATTTCTTATAGATTTATCATTTACTCCTGCTTCCGCAATAGCTTGAATTACTCTCATATTTATTATCCCCTTTTTTATTTTTATTATTTTATGCAGAAATAGGTATCATCTGATAGTCTATATCCATATCCAAATAGCCACAAAATATAGCATTTTTCAATGGAGTTTTACTATAGACATACTTATTTTCTTCATTCTTAAATATATAAAACTTTTCTTTTTCAATATAATTGAATACTTTTATTTTACCAATTAATTCTACTTCTATTTTTTTATTTCTTACCCATATTTCATTTGTAAATTTTGCATCGGGAACTAATTCATGAAGATTATTATCAAAAATATAAATATCTTCAAGATTTTTAGGAGAATAAACATAATATATTAAATCTTGACCTCCAAAAGAATATAAAATACAATCCGGTCTAGCTTTCATACAATCCTCAACAGATTTTCCAAAACATATTCTTTTATGCTTAGTATCCTCATAATCCATTGCACTTGAAGGAATTCTAGCATACATCTCAATAATGCCAGGATCATCACTAATATGATAAAGTTTATCATTTGGAAATTTATCAAGAAACCTTATGTTATTTTTGCCTATCAATTCTGGCATCATATCAACTCCTATTTGATTGTAGGAATGAGCAACATACAGAGAGTATATCATTTCTATTGAACACTGTCAATATCAATTCTTGTTCTAAATAGTTAGACTTCTTTCTTTCTTAAAAAGTATATGGTAGGAACCTTTTTAGATTCCTACCATATTTATTATTTTTTACTCGAAATCTACATTTTCCATTTCTTCATCCTTTTTATTCTTTTTATCAACAATGGCTTGAAGAACTGGAATATCCATGTCAAAATATGTTTTACTGTTCATAAGTGAAGTAATCTTCATTCCATTGTTAATTCTGATAAACTCCGCACTTGCAGATTTACTATTTGATTCATGAGAATTTACATAAGTCATAGTATTGTACAATCCCCATTTGGAACCATCTGCATTGCTAGGAAATGCAAGAAGAGATTTTTTTGCCATTCTCTTAGGAAGTAGCTGAAGAATCAATTGTGCTCTTCTGTCATTGATTTTCTCATTCGCCCAATCTTTATAAGTGACCATCAACTTATCAAAAGAATCAAACATATTTCTGGAAAATTCTTGAATTGCATGATGATCCATTCCAGAAGTATAATGTCTCAAAGATACAGAATAAAACTCTTTTGTTGTGGTCATTCCATTTGTACAAACAAGTCTCAAACCATCCATAAATGCACTAAAACCATGCAAACCATCAATTCCATTGACAATTCTCAGTCTCATACCAACAATGTCACCTTTTGAAACTTCTCTCTGAACATCCTTAAAAGTATAGCTTCTGTGCATAATTGCTCCAGTTTTATTAAGAGCAGTATTTACCTCATATGCACCAACATTTGTAAGTTTATTCAATTCCTCTTCAACAATTTCAGTAGCTTCAGTATGGAGCAAAGGACAATATCTGTTAGAAACTGTACCAAGCTCATTCATATTATCGTTTCTAACAATTGCATACTTTGAAGACTCAAAGAAATTTCCATCATTATCCTTAAAAAACAAAGGGCGCAAAGAAACATCAAAATCATGAGAATTAATCGTTCTGGTCATAGCTAACACTCTCCTTTAAGGTTTTTATTTTTTGTTCCTGTCGTTCCCAACTGACAAGGATATTTTAGCATATCTTTTCTGGTCTGTCAAGCCTTTTTTTAGTCGATTTTTTTGCTCCATAGAAAAACTTTGCAGGAAAAATTGCGACTGCCTTATTATTTCTTTCAACAAAATGAATCTTTCCATTTGCAATAAGTATTTTCATTAAGCCCACACTCCTTCAACAATTTTATAATTCCATTTTTCCCATCCATTTACATTGAATATTTTACCTTTGTAATTAAAAGATATTTTATTATCAATGTTCATTACAATCAAAGTATTTACTTTTTCACCATTAATTGTAACATAACCATTTTGAATAGTAATTTTATCCCCATTATTAAATGTCTTTTTCTTCTCTTTCTGCTTCAAGCTTACAGAAGAAAATGCATTATTATAAACTCTTTCTCTCCACAAGTATGACGTTTCTTTTTGTTCTTCATTCAAAAAACTTGAATAACCATCAAGTTTTTTAAGAAATTCCAAAGGCATATTGATATAATAAGAAGTTCTCGCTTCATAAGAAAATTCTTTGGTAAGAACAAAAGATACTTGCTTATATTTTTTCATCACTTTCATTCTTATAGCAGCAGCATACCTATTTCCATCATCTTCAACATAAATTACATATCCTTCTTTTGATCCTTTATGAAGAAAAATATCAATGATTCTATTTCTTCCAATCGTATTAAAAATCGCTTCTTTAATATCTTTATCATATCTGATAGTAACAACTCTATTAAAATATTCATTGAACTCTTTTCTTACATTTTGCCTTGGAGCTTCATATGTTCTTTGTTGCGTATAATTTCTAGTG
>RZYO01000130.1 GCA_009930325.1 Spirochaetia bacterium
TTATTTACACAAAGCCACTTAATAATAATTTTCTTTATGCACGCCTTTCACAATAATTTTTTATCATAGAAGCGTTAGCATAAATACTTACCTCACCATTATTTACACAAACCAAAGTAGGGGCCTGCATAATACCAAATTCTTTTGCTAATTCTGTATTTTTTGTAGCATCAATCACTTGATAAATAATACCTGCTTCATCTAAAAACCTCTTTGCAATTTTACAATTAGGACAAGTAGGTGTAGTAAAAAGCATTATTCCATCTTCTTCGTTTGTAGTATTTTTATTTACAACAGTTGTTGAAGCTCTTTTCATTTTATCTAATTGACTTTTCTCAAAATCATAAACCTTTCTTGTTTCAAACTCTTTGCTCTTACCAATATTCCAGTTTTGAACAGGTCTATAATATCCAGTAATTCTACTATATACTTCTGCGTTTGCTCCACAAGTTGGACATTTAAAATGCTCCCCAGCAATATAGCCATGTTCAGGACAAATTGAATATGTTGGACTTAAGGTATAATAAGGTAATTTGAAATTATCAGCAATTTTTTTAACCATAATTGCAGCTTCTTTCCAAGATGATAATTTTTCTCCTAGGAAAGAATGGAAAACAGTACCTGATGTATATAAGGTTTGTAAATCGTCCTGATGCTCTAAGGCTTCAAAAACATCAGAAGTATAATCAACAGCTAAATGAGAACTATTTGTGTAATAAGGTTTATCATCATCTTCACTTGCTGTAATAATACCAGGATAATGCTTTTTATCATGTAGTGCTAATCTATATGAAGTACTTTCTGCTGGAGTTGCTTCTAAATTATACAAATCACCATATTTTTCTTGATAATCAGATAAACGATCTCTCATATGATTTAAAACATCTTGAGCAAATTTCTTTCCTTTATCACTTGAAATATTGTCACTAACCCAACTTGCATTTAGACAAGTTTCATTCATACCTACTAAGCCAATAGTAGAAAAATGGTTATCGAAAGTTCCTAAATATCTTCTTGTATAAGGATATAAACCTTCTTGTAATAACTTTGAAACAATATTTCTTTTTAATTTAAGACTACGTGCAGCTAAATCCATTAGTCTATCTAATTTTTCATAGAATTCAACTTCAGTTTTTGAAGTATATCCTAATCTAGGTAAATTTATTGTAACAACACCAATACTTCCTGTAGATTCTCCACTACCAAAAAAACCACCACTTTTCTTTCTTAATTCTCTTAAATCTAATCTTAATCTACAACACATTGAGCGAACATCACTTGGTTCCATATCACTATTTACATAGTTTGAAAAATAAGGGGTTCCATATTTTGCTGTCATTTCAAATAATAATCTATTATTTTCAGTATCAGACCAATCAAAATCTCTTGTTATTGAATATGTTGGAATTGGATATTGGAAACCTCTACCATTAGCATCTCCAGCAATAAATACTTCAATAAAAGCTTTATTTATCATATCCATTTCTTTCTTACAATCTTTATACTTAAAGTCCATTTCTTTCCCACCGACAATAGCAGGTAATTCAGCTAAGTCATTTGGAACTGTCCAGTCTAAAGTAATGTTTGAAAAAGGTGCTTGAGTTCCCCATCTAGAAGGAGTATTTACACCAAAAACAAAAGATTCAATATTTTGTTTTACTTGTTCATAACTTAAATTATCAACTTTTACAAAAGGAGCTAAATATGTATCAAAAGAAGAGAAAGCCTGAGCTCCTGCCCATTCGTTTTGTAATATTCCTAAAAAGTTTACCATTTGATTACATAAAGAAGATAAATGTTTTGCAGGTTTACTTGTAATTTTACCAGCTATACCGCCTAAGCCTTCTTTAATTAATTGATTTAATGACCAACCAGCACAATAACCTGTAAGCATAGATAAATCATGAATATGGAAATCTCCGTTTCTATGAGCGTTACCAATTTCATCATCATATATTTCTGACAACCAATAGTTCGCTGTTACAGCACCACTATTTGATAAAATTAACCCACCAACAGAATATGTTACTGTGGAGTTTTCTTTTACTCTCCAGTCATTTAATCTTAAATAACCATCAACAACATCTTTATAATCAACTATTGTTGATCTCATGTTTCTGATTTTTTCTCTTTGTTTTCTATACAAAATATATGATTTAGCAACATCAGCATATCCAGATAACTGTAAAATATTTTCTACAGAATCTTGAACAGCCTCAACACTAATTATATTATCAACAATCTTATCTTCAAAATTAGAAGTTGTTTGTAAAGCTAATAAATCAATTACACTTGAATTATAATTTCTACCAGAAGCGCGAAAAGCTTTTTCAATAGCATGTGAAATTCTGCTAATATCAAACTCTACAACACTACCATCTCTTTTAGCAATCTTGTACACAACCTTCTCCTTAATTAATTTTTTGAGGAAAATCCTCATTAAATTTGAGTATATCACAAGGTTTTTTAATACGCAATATCTAATGTTAAAAAAAAATCAATACGCTATAGATAGTGTTTTACTGATATATTAATACCCTCGAATTATTACTAAATCTATATAACTCTTTAATATATTTTGAATAACTTTAGTCTCATTCTCATTAAAACCATGAAGATTTTTTACTATATTTGAACCTTTATCTTCAAATCGTTGTAAATATAATTTTTGACTTTTATCTAACCATTTTCCAATTCCAATAATTTCTTTTTCTCCATGAAGTTCTTTAACCAAAGTAGTTCTAAATTCATGATCAAGATTACAGTTTTTAATAATTTCAACACTTTCTTCAATTTGAGAAATATTAAAATTATCAATACCTACAGCTTTTGAATACCCTTCTTTACTACTTTTTAAATCCATTGCAATATAATCAACAAGATTTTTTGAAATTAACGATTCTAATTTTTTTGGAAAAGATCCATTAGTATCAATTTTTACCAAATATCCTAAATCTTTTAAATATTTGCAATAATCATCAACATTTTTTTGTAAAAGAGGTTCCCCTCCTGTAATACATACCCCATCCAAATATTTTACCCTTTTCTTTAAAAAAACATCTAATTCAGTCGGGTCAATTATAGGCTCACTCGATGGATCTAATACTAAAGAAGAATTTTGGCAAAAAGGACATCTAAAATTACAACCCCCTGTAAATAAAGTACACGCAAGTTTGTTTGGATAATCTAATAATGTTGACTTAACTAATCCATGAAAAATCATATTTGCCTCGCTTTAAATAAAAATCTTATTATTTATTTAATTATAATTAAAAAATAAATAAAGAATATATAAAAATGATAAAAAAAAGGCTTTAAATAAAATAAATTGACAAATAACTACTCACACGTTAGCTTAAAAATAGTACAACGTAAAATTATTTTTTTAAAAACAAAAAAATTATATCATATTTATTTTTTTATAAATCTTATAAAAAAAAAGAAAAAGGATGAAATCTTTGTTAAAATTAGCTTTCAGAGGAGTTCTAAGATACAAAAAAAGGACAATCATTACAGCTTTCGCAATTTCAATTGCAATATTATTTTCTATTGTTATGCAAAGTTTATTAACTGGAATCCAATATGATTCAAATAAAAATTTAATTTGGAATGATACTTCAACAGCAAAGGTATATGCACCGAATTATTTTAAAGACAGAAAATATCTTCCAATTGACAAACTGATTTCTATAGATAAATCCAAGGATCTTGAAAATATATTAATTCAAAATAATTTTTCTAATTATACCAAAGAATTTGTTGAAAATGCTCAAATAATGTTCTATGAAGATCCTTTCCCTACTTCAGGATATTTAGATGTTATCTTAAAAGCAATTGATAGCTCTAATCAAAAAGCATATAACTTTAATGATGCAAAAATAAAAGGGGATTGGATTAACAGCAAAAAAGAAGGTGTTGTAATTGGTTCAAAACTTGCAACAGATATAAAAGCAAATATTGGGTATTATTTAACTATTCAAACAAAAGGAAAAGGGGGCTTTATTCAAGCTTTTGATATTCCGATTATTGGAATAATATCAACTGGAGATCCTGTTGTTGATTCAAATACAATCTTTTTTGATTTAAAAATAATTGATGACTATCTAGAGTTAGAGGGTTCTGTTTCTAGTTATGCCATTTCCTATTCAATGAATATTGCTAAAATAAATAAATTAACCAAAGAAAATACATTAAAATTAAATCAAATAGTGAGTTCAATAAATCTTGAAGCTTATTCGTGGCAAGAAATAGCTGATGAAATTCTAGCTCTTCAATCAGCCGATAGTGGCTTCACATATATAGTATTATTTTTCACCTTTGTAATTTCAATAGTTGGAATTAGCAATACAATGTTAATGTCAATTAGTGAAAGAAAAAATGAAATAGCTATGCTAAAAACCTTAGGCTATACGAATAAATACATTCGATCACTCTTCACTCTTGAAGGAACAATAATTGGTCTTTTTGGAGTTGTTGTTGGTTCAATATTTGGCACTTTAAGTTCTTTTTACTACCAAATAAAAGGAATCGACATGTCATATTGGTTAAAAAACACAGACTCTATTGGTTACAGAATTAATGCTATAGTTCATGCTTTTGTAAATCCAAATCAAATTTTAAAAATTGCTATTCTTGGTTTATTAGTCTCAATTTTTGCAGCTTACATTGCTGTAAGAAGAACAGGTAAAGGAGAAATCGCTCATTTGTTTAGGAAATTATAATAATAATAATCTTTTCTATTATTCTTCTAAAATCTAATGTATAATAAATATCCCCCAATTGTTTTTATCGCTAAAACCAATTTAGTTTTTTTCAAAAAATAAATTAATGAAAAATTTAATTAATATTTAATTTTTTAAAGAAAATATGCGTAAATCTTTAGCATTTATTGAATTTTTTTAGCATTTCCTAAAATTTTTTAAAATTTATTGATTTAAGTATTGAATTAATTTTTTATTAGATATACATTGCGGGTGTAAAATGAATTATCTTAATTCTTTGATAGGAGGAAATCTAAGATGAACAACGAATCAGACATTTCATGGATTATAAAAAAGCATGAAACAAAAGACATTTCAAAAGCAAAAGAAATGTTCCCTATTGAAACAGCAAGATTAGCACGTCGTTTACATAGCCAAATTCCAGGCTACCATATGACCCGTCTTGCAGCTCTTCCAAATTTAGCAAACATGCTAGGTGTTGGTGGAATATATGTTAAAGATGAAGGAGAAAGAATGGAACTAAATAGTTTCAAAGTTATGGGTGGTAGCTTTGCATTATTTAGATTTTTCCAAGATCGCCTTAATCTTAAAGATGAACAATTATCTTTTGAATATTTAACAAGTGATGAAATTAAAAGTAAACTTGGTACAATAACTTTTGCCAGTGCCACCGATGGTAACCATGGCCGTGGTATTGCTTGGGCTTCAAAAATGTTAGGACATAAATGTATGATTTATGTACACAGTGAAACAAGCCAAGCAAGAATTGATGCAATTAAAGCATATGGTGCTATTGTAAAAGTTATTGAAGGAAACTATGACAATGCTGTTAAAAAATGTGTAATTGATGCTAAAGCAAATGGATGGGAAGTAATAAGTGATACTAGCTGGGATGGATATACCGAAGTTCCAACAAGAATTATGCAAGGCTATACTACCATGTTGTTAGAAACTCAAAAACAATTTAGTAGTCAAGGTATTGAATATCCTACTCATATTTTTGTACAAGCTGGTGTTGGTGCTTTAGCTGCTGCTGTTATTGGTTTCTACAGTGCCTTATGTGATGGCGTCAATACTCCTAAATTTATTGTCGTTGAACCAGATCAAGCAGGATGTATTTTTGCAAGTGCTCAAGCAGATGATGGACAACCTCACAATGTTGATGGTTCTCTTTCAACAATCATGGCAGGCTTAGCATGTGGAGAACCTTCTCCTTTAGCTTGGGACATTTTAAAAGAATGTGCTGATGTCTTTATCGAAGTTCCTGATTATGTAGCTGCTCGTGGAATGAGAATTATGGCAACTCCATTAAAAGGAGATCCTATGATTATTAGTGGCGAAAGTGGTGCTGTTACTTTAGGTGCTTTATATCAATTGTTAACACTTCCAGGAAATGAAGAATTGAAACAATATTTAAATATAAACCATGATAGTAACATTCTATTTATAAATACTGAAGGAAACACAGATCCAAAAAGTTTCAGACAAATAATCTGGGATGGCGCAGACCAAGTACCAGAAAAATACGCAACAAAGCGATAATAGCTTTTTCATATATAAAACAATATACACACACTCCTTGGTTAGTCATTAATAAAATGGCTAACCTTTTTTATTTTTTTCTTAAATTTTGAATAAAGGAATATTGACAATTCAAATAATAGAATTTAAGTTTATAGTATAAACTACTTTAGGAGATAAACATGGAAAATTATAATGAAAAAGAACTTATAGAGGCTATTGAAAATATAAAAGAATTAAAATCCTTAATAAATAATAAACAAAAACTATTTAGACCTGTAATTTTATCTAAAGATTTTGTAAATATGTTATTTTATGCGACATTATTCATGTTTATAACAACCATTATAATTGCTATTGGGTATTCTAAATATCCAACTTTTTGGAATTTTCCTATTTTATATAAAGCAATAATAATATTATCTCTAGTTTTGAATTTTATAATTATTTCTGTAAAAAAAATTAATACAATTAACAAAAGCCCTGACTTAGATATTCCAACTGGTTTTGGAATAATTTATTCATTTCATTTAATTATATTGTTAATCCTAGGTATATTATTTTCAGTTATTTTTGCAACAATCACTAATTTAACTTGGGTTTACTTACCAGTTTTAACAATTTTATACGGACTTTTAATTATCTATGTTTCAGAACCAATTGGAGTAATTGAATTTAGATACATGGGATATTTTACAATAATTATTGCTATTGTATCCATGTTATTTTTACAAATTCCACTTCTGCTATTAGGCTTTTCTATGTATACGTTAATTTTCTTTTCTTATTTTATTTTACTCTCATTTGTAAGGAGAACACTATAACAATGGATTATCCAAACCTTGATAAACTTATACATGAGCAAAGCAGATTAAAGATACTTATTTTTCTATCAAAAAAATATCCAAGTAAAACAACTTTTTCAAAACTTAAAAAAAATCTAGAAATGACAAGTGGAAATTTAAGTATTCAATTAAAAAAGTTAGAAGAAGCTGGTTGGATAAATCAAAATAAAGTAATTGAAAAAAACAAAGTTAAAACATTTATAAATATCACAAATGAAGGTACAAAAGCATTAAATCAATATTTAGATGACTTAGAAAAACTATTATCGAATATAAAAGGAGAATAAGATGAGCTTAATTAAAACCTACAATCTATCGAAAATTTACAAAACTCAAGGTGAGGATGTACATGCATTAATTGACGTTTCTTTAGAAATTAATAAAGGCGAGCTATTAGCTATTTCAGGCCCATCGGGAAGTGGTAAAACAACTTTACTTAATTTAATTGGAATCTTAGACAATATTAGTAGTGGAGATATCGAATTAGATAATGTGAAATATTCAACATTAAATAAGAAAACTCAAACAGTAATAAGGAGAAATATGATAGGAATGATTTTTCAATCATATAATCTGATTCCTGTATTATCTGCAAGTGAAAATGTTGAAATGGCTCTAAATTGTCTTTCCAAAGAACAACTAAAAGCTCTTAATGTTGAAACTAAAAAAGATTTAAGAGATTTAAGTTTTGAAGCATTAAAAGATGTTGGTTTAGATAATCTTGAAAATCGAAGACCCAATGAATTATCAGGTGGACAACAACAAAGAATATCTATTGCTAGAGCTATTGTAAAAAATCCAGTAGTCCTTTTAGCAGATGAACCAACAGCTAATTTAGATAGGCTCTTTTAGTTAATATAAGTGATTAGCCTCATTTTTGTAATGCTTGAGGAAATTGTTTGTTTCTAATTTCTTTATTTGTAACTGTTTTTTGTCC
>RZYO01000131.1 GCA_009930325.1 Spirochaetia bacterium
CAATTCTTATCCAGATAGTTTAACTTCTGGCTCATCTTTATCATCAGGAACTAATATGTATATGAATATAGTTCCAACAGCGCCGTCTCCTGCTGATGGTGATTGTACTGCTGGAGAAAATACTTATACATACACTAAAGATGATAGTGGAAGAAGTTATACAATTGATTATTGTATAGGTGATAATACTGGAGATGTTGAGGGAGGAGTTAGAGCGGCTACTCCAGCTGGGCTTGATGATTAAGTATAAGACTTTCATTTAAATAGAATATATTTTTAAATATTACAAAAGCTATGTAAAAATAGCTTTTGTTTTTTTTGTTAATAACTAGTATAATTAATATAATTAATATAAATAAAAAGAAAAAATGAAATTCATTGATATAACAGATAATTTAGAAAAAAAATTATTAGCTAATGATTTTTTAGCTAAGCAAGATAAAAGTCAGTTTTTGCAGTCTTTATACTGGCAAAATATTGTTAATTCAGAAGGCGATAAAACAAAATGGTATATTGTATTAAATGATAAAGATGAAATTATATTGTCTTCTTTCTTGATAGAGAAAAAATATTATTTTTTTAAATATTATTACACGCCTCGAGGTCCTGTCGTTTCTAGTTTTTTGTTAAAAGAAGGTGATAATTTAAATAAAGTTATTTCTTTTTGGGAGGAAGAGATTTTTAAATCTTTGAAAAAAAATATGTGTTTTTTAAGAATAGAACCAATGTTTAATTATAATTCTAGTAGATACAGAATAATTAAAAGTAGACAAATACAAACTCAAAAAACACTATTATTAGATTTATCCTTGAGTGAGGAGGAATTATTAAAGCAAATGCATCAAAAAACTAGATATAATATACGTTTAGCTAAAAAGAAGGAAGTTGAAATAAAGGAGGGAACAATTGATAATATAAATTCTTTTTATGAATTACTTAGAAATACTAAAGACAGAAATAGTTTTGGAATACATCCTAGAGACCATTACGAGAAACTTTTAAGTGATAGTTCGGGTAAGATAAAGCTGTATTTAGCATATTATAATAAAAAAATAATAGCTGGAGGGCTTTTTTCTTTCTTTGGAGATCAAGCTACTTATCTCCACGGTGCTTCAAGTAATGAGTATAGGAATATAATGGCTCCATATTTGATACAATGGGAGGCTATTAAGGAGGGGAAGAGAAATAGTTGTAAGTATTATGATTTTTGGGGCATTAGTGATAGCTTATGGCCAGGGGTAACAAGGTTTAAAAAAGGATTTGGAGGTTTTGTGTATAATTATCCAGGAACTTTTGATATAATAGTAAATAAGAATAGATATTTTTTGTATTCTTTTTTAAGAAAGATTAGAAAAAAATTATCATAAAATAAAAATTAAATATTAATATAAAAATAGAAGGTATTTATGATAACTATAAATAATTTAAATAAAGATAAAATACCAGAGAAAAAATTAAAAGAAATTGGCGAGTTTGTTTTAAATAGATTTAATAAAAGTGATTATATAGTTTCTGTTGCTTTTGTTTCCAAAAATAAAATGGGAGAATTAAATAATATTTATAGAGGAATAAATAAGGTGACAGATATTCTATCTTTTTCATTAACCGAAACTTCTAAAGATGATTGGTACGAAGATGTTACATTTATAGATAACTCAGAGAATAAAGAGGACAAGGGTTATGAAGAAGATAATTTTTTAGGCGATTTAGTTATTAGTTGTTATCAAATAAAAAAACAAGCAAAAGAATTAAAGAATAGTTTTGAATATGAGTTAATTTTTATCTTTGTTCATGGATTATTACATCTTTTAGGATATAAAGACGATGAGTACTTAGAAAGAGAGAGGATGATAAAGTTGGGGGAGGAATTAATTAAAGAATATAATGAATTTAAAAATGAGACTAAAAAAGAAAAAAAATAGTTTTGGCTTAAAAGAAAAATTAAAAGGTATCAATAAGAAGAAAATTATTGGGTCAGTTTTTTTGTCTGTTTTAATTATTATTTTCGTAATTTATTTTAAAGATATAAATAGTTTTCTTAATTTTAAAAAAACTTTTGGATCAGATGCTGATAATGTTTCAGGGTTTGCAAGAGTTTTAGAAGATTATGATAGCGAAAGTAATTGGATAAGTTTTAATTGCACAAATGATTCAGGTCTTGGCGGACAAAATGTTTTTCCTTTTACCTTTGATCTATATTTCTCCTTTCCTCCTTGTAGTGAAAATGATTTTGGTGTTGATATAGGGGATGATGGATATTTTACCGGTTATGCCTTATCTGATAAATATGGCAGTATAGATTTTTCTCCAGCTACTAGTAGCCCTCCCTTTTTTGACGAGAATACTTCTTTAGTTTCAGGTTATGCTAAAATTTTATCTTTAGGTGATGATGGTTGGCTTAATTTAGCTCCAACTAGCGACCCAGTTACTTATCCGCCGTTAGAGGTAGATGTTAATGGTGACTTTAATGGTTATGCATATAATGATACTTTGGGATGGGTTTGTTTTAATTGTGAAGATGAAAGTTATTGCTCAACTTCACAATATAATGTTCATTATTACAGACCATTAACAGCGGTAGACTTATCAGCTCCTAATTGGAGTTTAGCTAATGTATGTAGTTCTAAAATAGAGAAGAAAGCAGTTCTAAGATGGAATACAGTTGGTGAACCCCAAACAGCTTATCAGATAATAATAGATGATGATTCCGTAAGAGATGATGATACCCCTTTGTTTGATAGCGGAAAGATTACAAGCACAGCTAATCAATATACTTGTCCAAATGGAGGGGATTCTTGTTCTTTAGCTGGTTCTTCTCCGGATTATGGTTATGGAAAGTCATATTATTGGTGGATAAAGCTTTGGGATACTTATGATGTTGAAACAGAATGGAAGCAATTTAATACTAGTTTAGGGCATATTGTAACAGATAACGTTGATTATAATAATGCAGTTAGTGCTAATCCTAGTTTAACTTTTACTACATATAAACATGGAGTTCCTGAGCCATATTTTACTTGGAGCCCTGAGACAATAGAATTAGGAGAAGCAATATTATTTGATAGTGCAGGTTCAGGATATTACACAGACAATACGCCAAACTCATCTAGTCCAAACCCTGTATCTTGTGATGATACAAATTGTAGTTATCAATGGTCAACTTCAGAGGTCGCTAATATTTCTAATCCAACCAGCGCTACAACAACTATATCCTTTTTAAGTTTATCTGATACTCCAACAGTAACATTAACCATTACTGATAATGATTCATACGTTTGTTCTACTAGTACAGATTCATTCTCAATTGATTTAGATTTACCATACTGGAAAGAAGCTAACCCTTATGAAGATTAATGTATAAAGGGGTATAATTTTCATATTAAATATTACATTACAAAATATTATAAATATTTATGATAAAAAAGAAATTACCAGCTTTTACTTTAATGGAAACAGTTTTTGTCTTAACTTTAGTTGCTTCAATTAGTGCTTTGTTTTTAACTAATTACAGGTCTAATGAGGATTTATATGAAAGAAAAAAAGCAGTAACTGATTTTGTTGCCAATGTTGATGTAGCTGTTTATAAAGTTTTAGGTTCATATAATAAAGAAGAAATACCTTTTGATTTTTATGGTTGGGGTTTATATATACCAAATAATAAGCAATATTATATTTTCCCTTGTTTAAACGAAAACTATTGTTGTTTTCTACAAGAAAATCTTCAATCCCCATATTCTAGTTATTTAATATCGAAGAGTCTTCCTGATAATATACTTTTTGACCGAATAGAGAGGTATTCTTTAAGTGAATCTTCAGGAACTGTTAGTCAATCAACAACTAGCATTACGGGGTTTCCTGAATCAGTTGACCCCTTATATAATAAATTTTCTCTTGGGTTTTTTTATCCAAGATCAGATTATTCTTTAACTGCGGACCAAGCCAATGGATTATTAGACATATCTTCTTGTGTGCCAAATTTTTTGGGTAGTCCAGCAGTTAATAGCCAAGATGATTTATATAAAATATACATAAAAACAAAAGATCAGGTTGATGAAAGAATTAGTGTTGTTAGCGTCCACAGAGGAGGGCTAGTTGATTATGAGTTAAATAATTAATATAGTTTATATATTTTAGAATTGTTTAAATTAGAAGATTTTTAATTAAAAAGAATGTTGAAAGTTAATTGTAAAAAAATAATTAAATATAAAAAAGGATTTTCTTTAATAGAAGTTATGGTTGTCATTGTTATACTTTCACTTGGTATGATGTCAGTTGCCTCTTTAATACAACAATCTTTAAGAGTTAAAAATATTTCTAGAAGTCATTTAGCAGCTCAAGAATTAGCTCAAGAAGGTTTAGAACTTATACGAAGAGTTAGGGATAATAATTTTATACAGGCAGGTTTTCAAGGTGATACACCTAGTTGGGACTACAATATAACCCCGGGAACATACAAGATGGCTTTTGATATGGATACTCCTCAAACGATAGCTACTTTAGATGATGGCAAGTTATATAAAATAGATTCTGGAGAATATGCTGGTTTTTATGCCTATCCTTCTGGAGAAAGAGAGACCAGTGAAACAAGTTTTTATAGAATGATTGAAATAGAGTATTTAAACGCAGATCCGAATAAATTAAAGGTAACTTCAACAGTAAAGTGGGTGGGGGCAGGAGATGAATTTATTTATGAATTAGAAACAGTTTTGTATGATTGGTATTAAAAATAATAATTATAGATAAAAATTACATTAATATATTAAATAAAGAAATGTTTAAAGCTGAGAATAATAGAAAAAATAATAAATTTAAAATGGGCTTTACTCTAATGGAGGTTATGGTGGCAACCACTATTTTTGTTACTATTGTTATTTCTGTTAGCCAAATATTTAAATTAGTTGTTGATGGAGAGAAAAGAATAAGTAATACATACATGCTCCAAGAAAGTTTAAAAGGTTTTACCGAATGGTCTTTTAGGGACTTAAGAATGGCTAAACCAAATAATGGTAATTGTCCAGGTTTAAGCTTTTCTAGTACTAGAAGTGTTTTTGAGACTTTTGATGATGGACAAGGAGTTAAATATCTAGATTCTTTAGGCAGATGTTCAAAAATATTTTTAGCCTATGATAGTGTTTCTGGTAAGGATAGAATATTTATGACTTCAGATGATAAAAATGGTTTCTTAACTCCAACAAGCGTTAATATAGATGAACTGAAGTTTGTTGTTACAGAAGATATAGATGTTTCTGGCAATCACACTTCTCAGCCAATGATAACTATTTATTCAAAGGCTAGTTCAAATACAGGAAAGGAAGATTCAGAAATAGTTATTCAAACATCTTTAGTTAATAGAACATATAATTATGAAGAGTAATTAATTTAATTATTTAATTACTAAAACTACATGGAAAAATATATATTTAAAAAAGTAATAATAAATTTAAAAAATAAAAATTCTTTAGAAAAATTTTTTAATTTTTTAAAAATCAAAAATACTAAAAAAGAGGGAAGTGCGCTATTAATGGCAATTGTTTTATTGGCTAGTATGTTGTTAGTTGTTTTTGTTTTTTTTGAGATTATAAACAATGATTTAAAATCATCTAAAGTTAATCAAGATTCAATTAAGTCATATTACGCAGCTGAGGCTGGAATAGAGGATTTTCTTTATGGGTTGGTTGTGGGAGGTCAAGCACTGCCTAATACTTTAGGTGAGATGGATTCGGGATCTTTAAGTAATGGTCCAACATATTCTGTAAGGGCTACAAATCTTAGTCCAATTGTTATACAATCAGTCGGTTCATATGAGGGAATGAATCGTTCAATACAGTTAGATTTTAAAGATTAATTTTGTTTTACAACATCTTAAAAAATTGCTAAAATATTAATATATAATTTAAAGTACCTTCATGTTTCAGAATCTGAAAAAAGATCAGAAGAATAAAGGTTTAAAAAAGATAAATAGTAAAAGAAAGGGAGTAAAAAATTCTCTATCTTTTGTTTTTTTATTAATATTTTCAATTATTTTCTCTTGTTCGTTTGTAGATATAGTAAAGGCTGATGTTTTAAATTCATATAGCAAAGTTTTAGGGGACACATTAACAGCAACAGAATGGAATAATTTAAATAGTGATTTTTTAAAAAGTTATACTAGTGACACCATGGAGGGGGTTTTAAATATTCTTTTAACTGGGGGTAGTAATGCAGAATTGAAAATACAAAGTATAGGTGGGGAGAATCAGCACTGGGGGATATATCATGATAGAGGAACTGAAGATTTAAGGTTTTGGAATAATAATATAACAGGAGAAAAAAATCTTTTAACTTTAACTAATGATGGAAAAGTTGGTGTTGGGACAACAACTCCAGCTTATACCTTAGATGTTGAAGGGACTATTAATGCAGATAATTTGTATATAGGTGGAACTCCTTTTTCTGGTGGTCTTTGGTCAGCTGTTGGAGCTGATATATATTATAATTCAGGTAATGTTGGTATTGGGACAACAACTCCTTCAGAAGTTTTAGACGTAGTAGGAAAGATTTCTATTAACAATGGTGGTAATTCTGTATTTTTAGGAGAGGGAGCTGGATTTAGTGATATTGCTGGTTCTTTTTCTTATTCAAATATAGGAATTGGATATCAAGCTTTGTATAACAGCCAGGGGCATGACAATAGCGCTAATGGTTATCGTGCTCTTTATACAAATGTATGGGGCTCTCACAACACTGCCAATGGTTCTAACTCTCTTTATTTTAATACGGATAATTACAATACCGCTAATGGTTCTAATTCTCTTTATTCTAACACAACTGGTTCTCATAATACTGCTAGTGGTTATAATTCTCTTTCTTCTAATACAACTGGTAGATACAATATTGCTATTGGTAGTTATTCAGGAATGCTCACAGTTAACGGCGGAGAGGGCGACTCTTATTATCGAACGGGAGACGGCGGTGTATTTTTAGGATATAATACTAAACCTTTAAATGATGGTGATCAAAATGAAATAGTAATAGGATATAATACAACAGGTCTAGGTTCAAATAGTGTAGTATTAGGTAATAATGATATAACTAAAACAATACTAAAAGGAAGCGTAGGAATAGGAACAACTAATCCAAATGTTTCTGTTGGCTTAGATGTTCAAGAGGGCACAGGTCATAGTATATTAGCTGGAAATTTAAAGATAGGTAATGTAGCTACTCCTGAGGCAACAACTGATGCGGTAAATAAAGCATATGTTGATGATAATTTTATACCTTCAGCAGGTGGAACGGGAGGTGCTGGTGCAGGTTTTGTCCAGGGTGGTAACACTTTTGGAACAGCAGCTGTTTTAGGTACAAATGATAATTATGGGCTTAGTTTTGAGACTAATGGTTCTGTTAAGATGAATATAAGTCCTACCGGTAATGTTGGTATTGGTATAGGGACTGTGTTTGCTAGTAATTCTCTCGAGGTAAATGGAAGATTAAAATTATATAATGGAGTTCAAGGAAAAATTTTTATTGGAAACATGGCAGGAGAAGGTAATTTAAGCACAGGTACAGGAGATTATAATATAGCTATAGGTGACTATGCCTTGCATGATAATTCAGATGGAGATAGAAACATAGCCATTGGTTCACAGTCTTTATATAGTAATACAGCAAGCAGAAACATAGCTATTGGCGCTGACTCTTTGCAAATAAATTATACTGGAGCTAGCAATACAGCTATTGGTGTACAATCTTTAACATCTAATTGGTCAGGATTACATAATATAGCAATAGGTGATAATGCCTTAGGAGGTAATTCGTCAGGCTCATATAATATAGCTTTAGGCAACTATGCTGGACAAAGTATTATTAGCGGTGCAAACAATCAAACAGGTAATTATAATTTGTTTTTAGGTTATGATACTAGGCCATTAGCTGACGGTGATCAAAATGAAATAGTTATAGGATACAATGCAACAGGTATAGGCTCAAATAGTGTAGTATTAGGTAATGATAGTATTACCAAAACA
>RZYO01000323.1 GCA_009930325.1 Spirochaetia bacterium
TAAACCACCAACATCAGTATTAATTGTTACATTTTCTGTTGTTAATATTTCGTTGTCATCTTTTTCAACATAGTTAGATAAATCTACAAAACCAGATAAAACATCAAACTTATAAACACCCTCTGATATTTCCACTATAACAACATTTTCTCCTGCTCTATGAGTTATACCTGCTCCCTCTATAAAATTGATTGTAGTGGTAAATTCAGTGCTAATATTGTAAACAAATCCTTCATTATCGCTTGTTGGAGTAATTGCTAATAACTCTGTTTCTGTTATTGTTCCTTTAGGTTTATATGTTGCTGATAATTTAGCATCTATTTCTGTCTTTTTATATATGTTATCATCTAAATAATCCTTAACTAATTTTGCACTTGGATATTCATCATGTGTTGGTGAAGCACCCCATTCAGTTATTTTATTAATTAAATTTTCTTTAGTAATTAAAGCGGTATCTGCATAACTCTTATTAACAGCATCTAATGGATTTTCTGGTGGAGCAACATTAATAATTTTTTTTGCTCTACTATCAAGTCCTCCTTCTGCAAAGATTTTTCCATAAACTGTTAAATCAACACCAACTGTTGCATCTTGATTAAACGTTGCATTATCGCCTACCTCTAATGTATCACCTACTGTTAAGTTATTTGTAACACCTAAACTTTGTAAAAATGTTCTATCAACTTCAAATATATTAGCATCTTGTGTGTCAATATAATTAAGTAAATAATTTTTTAAATTAATTAATGCTGTATTTTGAGGTGGTGAGATAAAGCTAGTAGCATCATAAATATTAAATGTTACCATTCCTGTTACATGTATAACTTCTTCTTCATAAGTTACTGGTGGAATTGCTTCAGAATCAACCACAATAATATTAGTTTGTATGTATCTGATTGATAATTGTAATCCCCCAACAATATCAGTTACATCATTTCCTATTGTTAATTCCCTATAATACATTGCCTGTTGATTATAAGGATTAATTTTTGTATTGGAACTTAATGGCAAAAATATATCTCCAGCAACAAATCCATCAGCTTTTTTAAAACTTGCACTAACTTCATATTCTGTTTCTGAGCTATTATCAAAGTCACTAAAAATATAAATTTTAATACCAGAAGAACCTTTAGCTATTGGAGATAGATATTTTTTTATTTCTTTTCCAAATTCATTATAATATATATAATTCATTTCATTTTTAAACTCCTTTTTTAAAATTTTTAAATATTAATTGTATCAGGTGCTATTTGTAGTGATAATAAATGCTTGTCTGTTTTTAAATTATTAACTGCTACTAATAATTCACCTGAATTTGTTCCAATAGCCCAAGCCTCATAAGTAATTAATTCTGCCGTTGGTATTGGATTAATTATATCTTTATCAATGTCTTTTTCTGGTTGATAAGCTGTCTTAATACCTTTACACCTTTTATTTTCGGTATTATAATATTTTTCATCACTAACCCAAATATAAGCATCACCATTTAATTTATTACCATTTACTAGTTCTATGTATTTTGCTAAATTTCCAATTATAACAGTTCCTGAACTAAATGCAGAGAATTCTAATTGATAAGTAAACGTTAATTGTTCAAAAGTATCTTTCCATATTTTAAACTTTACTTTATTACTAT
>RZYO01000132.1 GCA_009930325.1 Spirochaetia bacterium
CTTATATGACGAGTTTATTTTAATTCAGGATCCCAATAATGTTGATTAGTATGAACGTACCAACAGTTTTGTTTCTTATTAAAGGTGTTTATAATTTTTATAGGTGAAAGTTTCTTTTTATTCATGTAAAAATTTTACATGTTTTTAAGCTAAAAGTAAACCCCTTTGTCCATTTTTTATTAAAAAAACGGACATTTAAGAGGTTTTTAACTTACCATGTAAAACTCTGGGGGGAATTTGGGTTATTAATTATTTTAAAACTAATTTTTTTTATTTTATCACACCATAAGCAAGTGTCAAATACTAATTGTGATATAAAAAAATAGATTAAGGATTACCTTTTTTAAAAATTGAATATAATATATTAAAAGAATTTTGATGAAGGAATTATAGTACTATTAGATAGTCTCTAAATCCATCCATCTTTATAATATTTGATTAAAGAGAGTAAGGTATAAAATGAATCTAATAGGATTAGATATAGGGACTACTTCAATTTGTGGAGTTCTTTATTCGAAGGATTTCAATAAAACACTAAAAGTTTCTGCTAGGAATAATGAATTTATTTCTAGCAAGGTAGGAGAATATCAACAAAATCCAGATTTGATTTATGAAAAAATAAAATCAATTTTGGATGAATTGATAAGTATTTCCTCAGATAGAATAGAAGGCCTATCTTTAAGTTCTCAAATGCACGGTATTCTTTATGTTAATAAAGATGGAATAGCTGTTTCACCTTTTTATACTTGGCAAAATCAAAGAGGATTAGCTAAAGTAGGAGATATTACTTTAGAAGAATATCTTTCTAATAAACTTAATTATCCTGTGTATAGTGGTTATGGAATTACAACTCATTATTCACTTTTTATAGAAAATAAAATTCCATTAGCAGCAGAATATTTTTGTTCCATTGGGGATTATGTTTGCATGAGACTTGCTAATAGAAAAATTCCAATTACAGATATTACACTTGCCCATAGTATGGGTATTTGTGATATTGAAAGTGGGAAAAAGGCTTTAAGTTTAGATTCTTTAGGAAAAGAATGCACAAAATTTATTCCTAAAATATCTGAAAAAATTGAAATATTAGGGACTTATAAATCTATTAAGGTTGTTCAACCAATAGGCGATAATCAGGCTAGTTTCTTAGGTTCTGTAAGAGAAAAAGAGAAGAGTTTATTATTGAATTATGGAACTGCAGGACAAGTATCCTTTTTTAATAATAAATATATGAATTATAGGGGATTCGAAACACGACCTTTAGGAAATAATGAAGGTTATATTCATGCTGCTTTTTCTCTATGTGGAGGGAATTCTTATAAGATTTTAGCTCGTTTTTATGAAGATGTTTTTCATCTTTTTTCTCCAAATATAAATACTAATGCAATGAAATATATGGATAAAATGGAATTAGATTTCTCACAGGAAAATATTAAATGTATGCCTTTTTTCTTAGGACAACGAGGAAAAAATAATGGCAATGCCTATTTTTCTAATATAACTGAAGCAAATTTTACACCACAAAATATGGTTGCTTCTTTAATTCAAGGTATGGTAAATGAATTATATGATTATTATGTTGAATTACCTTTGAAAATAAAAAATAGAATTTCAATAATTATTGGTTCAGGAAATGGAATAAGAAAGAATAAGCATTTAATAAAAGCTGTTGAAAATACTTATAAAAAACCTCTTTCTCTTTACAATTTTAGTGAAGAAAGTTGTTTAGGCGCGATAATTCATGCAGCTAAAGCTCTCGGTATTTATAAAGATTATGAACAAGGAGCCTATGATATTATAAATTATTATTAAAGTTTATTTTACTAATTAAATTTAAAATCTTTTAATTGTTAATGATAATAGTCCTTAATTTATTATAAGTACTTCTAAAGTGGATAAAGAAAATATTAAAACTACTTTAGAAGTTTTTTTATTGCAACGATAAAATATTTTAATAAAGCAATGAAAATTTATTATTATAACATGTGAATAGTTTTTTATACAAATGTTTAGAAATATGAACATAAATGTAATTTTATCAACGGTTTTTAATAGAAAAATGAAGATTTTAAAAATAATATTGACTATAAAATAATAAGGTAAATACTTTCTTGGAAAAACGAATTTTACTACACGAGTTGATTTGACTTATAGAAATAAAGTTATTGATATTAACAATATATAAAAACTAATTATTTATATTTAAAAGTTTATAAAACCTAAATGTTCAAATAAAATTTTTAAACCAATTAATATTAAAAGGATTCCGCCAAAGATTTCAGCACTTTTCTCATATTTCATTCCAAATTTATGGCCAATTTTAACTCCAATAAAAGAAATGATTAAAGTTATCAGTCCAATTACTATTATTGCTTGAATAATATTGGTTGTTTGAATGAAAGAAAGAGTTACGCCAACAGCTAATGCGTCAATGCTAGTTGCAACAGATAGTATTAAAATTTCCTTAATGCTGAATAATTTACATTCAGTTTCTTCTTTTTCAAATACTGCTTCAAGAATCATTTTAATACCGATAAAGGATAATAAAAGGAATGCAATCCAATGATCAAATTGAACAATATAAGTTGAGAATTGAATACCTATTGTATAGCCAATTAATGGCATAATTGCTTGAAAGAGTCCAAAGGAGAAAGCTATAAATAATGCTTGTTTATAGTTTATTTTATTTTTCATACATAAGCCTTTAGTTATTGAAACTGCAAAGGCATCCATAGCAAGTCCTATTGCTAATAAAATTAATTCAATCATTTATTTAATTTTGTTTTTTAAAACAAGCTCCTATTTAATTAATATAATTAGATGATTAGCTTACATCAAAAATATAACTAATGTCTATAAAGTGTAATAAAGAATCCCTTTAGCTTTATAAACTAAAGGGATTTATCTTAAAATTATTTTTCTACTGCAGGGAATCCTAAATCATCAAGGATTTTAAGAGTTCTTTCTTGATATTCATCCTCAATTTCAATTGTTTTATTCTCTAAAGATACATTAGCTTTTATGTTCGCTTCTTTTAAAGCTTTGTTAATTCTCATAGTACAATGATTACATTGTATGTCTTTTGCAAATAAAGTTATCATATTTTTACCTCATAAGTTTTTTTATTGTTTCAAGTAATTCATCAATTACTTCATCTTCATTATCATTTTTTATTCCATCAACAACACAAGTTTTAACGTGGTTGCTTAGTAATTCTTTATTAAATGCATTAAGTGCCGATTGAATAGCAGAAACTTGAGTTAATATATCTGTACAATAGATTTCATTTTCTACCATTTTTTTTACACCTCTAACTTGACCTTCAATTCTACTTAGTCTATTTAAAAGTGATTTAACTTCAATATCCTCTCGATGTTTTTTTTTGGTACACATACATTCACTCATTTTTTTCTCCATTAATCAATTTTTTTATATTTTAATCTTAAAGCATTAGATACAACAAATATTGAGCTTAATGACATTGCAAAACTTCCTACCATTGGATTCAATAAAAATCCACCAAAAGCAAATAGTAATCCTGCTGCTATTGGAATTCCAAGAGAATTATAGAAGAACGCCCAAAATAAGTTTTGCTTAATGTTTTTTATTGTAAGCTTACTCAATTTATAAGTTTTATAAACGTCTAATAAATCATTTTTCATTAATACAACATCTGCTGATTCTATAGCAATATCACTGCCATTTCCAATAGCAAATCCAACATTTGCTTGAACTAAAGCAGGGGCATCATTTATTCCATCACCAACCATTATTACTTTATTACCTTCTTTTTGATATTTTTCTACTACTTGAGCCTTTTCAGTTGGTAAAACATCAGCCTCAACAAAATCAATATTTACCATTTTAGCTATATTTTTTGCTGTATTTATATTATCACCACTTAACATAACTACTTTTAGGTTTTGATCCTTTAATTTCTCAATTGCTTGTTTACTACTTTTTTTAATAGTATCTGCCACACTAATAATAGCTTCAATATTTCCATTAATTGCAATAAGCATTGGAGTTTGACCTTTGTTTGAAAAATAAGATATTTTATTATTAAACTCATTTATATCAATTCTATTTTCATTCATTAATTTATTATTTCCAATAAGAATTGTGTCTCCATTATTAAGATGTGCAACAATTCCTTTTCCTGAAATACTATTAAAATCTATTACACTTAAATTACTTTTTATATTTAATTCTTCCATTTTAGTAACAATGGCTTTACTTAATGGATGTTCAGAAACTTTTTCAACAATACCTGCAATTTCTAGGATTTTATTTTCTTCAATATTTTTTGAATATATTTGGGTTACTTTTATGTTTCCTTCTGTAATTGTTCCTGTTTTATCTAATATAACAACATTAGCATTGTGTATTTCTTCTAAAGCTTCACCACTTCTTACCAGAATTCCATTGTTTGCACCAACCCCTGTTCCAACCATAATTGCAGTTGGAGTTGCGAGACCTAATGCACAAGGACAGGCAATAACTAAAACTGAAGTAAAAATATTTAAAGCGAAACTAATATCTTTTCCAACTAATAACCAAATAATTGCTGATGCAAATGCGATAACAATTACAATAGGAACAAAAACTCCAGCAACTTTATCTGCTACTTTAGAAATAGGAGCTTTTTTCCCTTGCGCATCTTCAACAAATTTAATGATTTTAGATAGAGTAGTATCTTCTCCAACTCTAGAAACCTTAATATAGAGAATACCTTCTTTATTTAAACTACCACCAACGACCTCATCATTAATGTGTTTATCAATTGGTAAACTTTCCCCAGTTAACATAGATTGATCTACAGAGCTATTTCCTTTAATAACAATTCCGTCAAGAGGTATTTTGCTACCTGGTTTTACTAAAAGAATATCAGATGGTTTAATCTTTTCAATTTTCACTTCAATATAATCATTTGATTCAATATCTTTTATTAGAAGAGCTGTATCAGGAGTTAATTCAATCAATTTTTTTATTGCATCTTTTGTTTTTCTTTTACTCTTTCCTTCGAAATATTTACCTAACGATATAAAAGTTAATACCATTGCTGCTGCATCAAAATAAAGAGTCATAGTAAGAGATGGATAATCTTGGATTAGAAAAGCCATTACAATACTATAAGAAAATGAAGCTGTAACACTTATTGCAACAAGAGAATCCATATTTGGGTTTGCATGGAATAAAGCTTTAAAGCCATTAATGACATATTTTTTCCCAATAAACATAATAGGTATAGTAATTAATATTTGTAATAAAACCCAATTTGAGGGATGAGTCATTTTATTAAATATTGAAAAAATAGGTAATTTAATCATATGTCCCATTGAAACATACATTAAAAGAATAGCAAGGATAATAGATACTATTAACCCTCTTTTAACATTTATTTCTTCTTGCTCTTCACTATCAATTTCTTTTGTTTGTTTTACAGTTTTATCTTTTTCTTCTTTTTTGATTCCAAATCCTGCTTTTTCAACTTTTTCCATTATTAAAGCAGGCTTAACTATATTTTCATCATATTCAATTGTCATTTTATTAGTAGTAAGATTTACATCACTAGTTTCAACGCCTTCAAGTTTTCTAGTAACTCTTTCTACGGCACTGCTACATGCTGCGCATGACATTCCTTCAATTTCATAAACTTCTTTCATGGATGCCTCCAAATACCCTGGTGGGGTATAAATAAACAATATACCCTGGTGGGGTATATTGTCAAGTATATGATAATGCATTTTATTATTTTGATATTAAAATTCTACCCCAATATGGATTTATTTTTAGATTATTCAAATCGTTTTTTGAAATACTAGTATCGTTAAGAGCGTCATAAAAGTCTAGGCAATATGATGATAAATTTAAATATTCTTCATCTTCTCTTGGATTAATTATAATTAGAACTGTTTGATTATTATATTTTCTCTCAAATACAAAAGGTTTATGATATTCAATATATATTTGTTTATAACTTCCTAAATGTAGAGCGGGGTTTTCTCTTCTTATTCTTATAAGTTTTTTAATAACATTTTCTAAATTTTCTTCTTCTGCTCTAATATTATTAACATCAATATATGGCCTAATACTAAAGTCGGAGGTTGGCCCTTTAATTCCTGTTAATCCCCATTCGCTACCATAATAGATGGAAGGAATCCCAGGAATAGTAAATAGAAGAATATATATTGTATATAAGTACTGTGGCTTATCCACAAGAGAAGCTAACCTACTTTGATCATGATTATCTACAAAATTATAAGGTAAAAAATGTTTGTAAACTCCTTCTTTGTCATCAAATTCACGACTTAAGGAGTGTGCAATTTCGAAAAGATTTTGATCGTTATGACTAGAATAAAATCCTTTAAAAATTTCATAGTTAGTGACTGAATGTAATTTATTTTTCCCTATCCAATTATTATAATCTCCATGTACAATTTCTCCCATTAACCAAAAATCTTGTTTTAGTGTATCTGTTATATTTCTGATTTCTTTTATAAAATTAAAATCCAAACAATCGCAGGCATCTAGTCTTATTCCATCAATGTTAAAATATTCAATCCAATATTTTGTAGCATTTAATAAATATTCTTTTATTTGATTGTTCTTTAAATTAAATTTTGGTAGTTCTTCATAACCTGCCCAAGTATCATATGTGAAAGGATCTCCTAAAGAATTTGATTTATCAAAAGATAGTGATGAAAACCAATCGCAATATTCTGAATTTATTTCATTATTTATGATATCTTGAAATGCAAAAAAGTCTCTTCCACAGTGGTTAAATACTCCATCTAAAACAACTTTTATATTGTTATTATGTAATTTATTAACTATGTCTTTAAAATTCTCATTTGTTCCAAGTCTTGAATCAATTTTATAATAATCTGTTGTATCATAGCCATGAGATTTTGATTCAAAAATTGGGCTTAATAAAATTGTATTGCAATTCATGTCAATTAAATGGGGTATCCATTTTTCTAATTCTAGAATTCTATTTATTGGTTGTTGATATGTGTTGTTAAATGGAGCATTGCATACTCCAAAACTAAAGAAATGATAAATACAAGTGTTTTCGTACCATAAATTATTTTCCATATTTTTAATATCCTTTTTATATTTTATATTACTTACCGTTAGGTATATAAATCTTTATTAAAAAGACAACATTTAAGTTGCCTTATTTTTATGCGTAAATACCGTGCATAAACTGGTGAACTAATTGTTTCGCTAAATCTTCTGTTAAAGAAGTAGGGTGATCATTTAAATAAAGTGAGATGTAAGTATTTATTATTCCAAGAAAACTCCAGGTTAGTTGCTTTTCTTTTCCTTTCAAATTTGTATGAATACTAGCCATATTGTTAAACATTTTAAAGATAATATCATATTGAGTAAAATGGTGCTTTTCCATTACTTGATATATTGGATAAGATTTTGGCATATATAAATTTGATAAAACCAGTCTATAAAATAATTGATTATTTTTAGCAAAAATAAAATAAGAAGAAGCTAGATTAACTAAAATAGGGTAGATGTCTTCAAAGTAAGATTCTGGGTTTGCTTTATATATACAAACGTTATTTAAAAGTTTATTTAATTGATCATAATATTCAACTAATATTTGATTATATAAGCCTTCTTTACTTCCAAAATAATAATATAATGTTGGTTTTGTTATATTTGCCATATTTACTAATTCTTGTACAGACACGGATTCATATCCTTTTTCTGAAAATAGTTTTAATGCACAATTTAAAATGCTTATTTTATTATCTGTTTGTTTATTCATATTTAAAATATATACCGTTCGGTATATAAAGTCAATAGTGTTTTATATGTTTGATTTTTTTGAAGTTTTTACTTTTTACAAATTAAAGGGGCCGTTGCAAAAGTCATAAATGACTAGCAGCGGTTCTTTTTTTGTCTAAATTGTTATGTTGTAAGAATTTATTTATTTTTTTTACAAAAATAC
>RZYO01000324.1 GCA_009930325.1 Spirochaetia bacterium
CTTTGTGTCTTTTTTCATTATTCACTTTCTCCTTATTTCTGTATGGTTTGAAGGATGCAGTGGTTCAAAAAGTGTCGGCTTTTATGGGCGCAGATCATAATGCATGTGGCCCACTATGTTTATCAATGATATTTATTTTTGCTTTTATAAAATATCGTTTGATGCAATAGTAACCCATGGCTCTTGTATATGGTTCATTAGCAGGATAATAATCTCTTGAAAATAAATATTGAGAAATTTTATTTGTTCTACTATTTTCAAAATAATCTGCTAATGCATAAAGTATAGTATTACTAAGTGGATAAGTTATTAATCTTTGGGTTTTTCTAATTAGAAGAGTCATTTTATTATCTTCAGTAAGAATTTCATTAGTTTTTATTCTCATTACGTCATTTATTCTAAGACCCAATTCAAGAATTAGAAGGACAAGAAGATAATCTCTTTTCCCCAATTTAGTAGTTCTATCTATTTGATTTAAAACTAAATTTATTTCATTCATAGAATAATAAGAACAAAGTCTAGCATTTTTATGAGATTGAATTGGACCAACATATAAATCTGTTGGTTCTTTTAAAATAAATATTTGAGAAAGAAATAAAAGGAAATTTTTTAGAGTGAACAAGATATTTGCTTTATAAGCTTCACTATATCCATAGGTTTGTAAATCTTCTTTATAATCACATATTGCTGAGAATGTGATGTCTTTAATTTTGATTTTTTTTAGATCAAGATATAAAAAGAAAGTTAATAACCTAGAAGTTTTTGTATTAATTGTATTCTCGCATTCTAATCTTTCTCTAAGCCAATTTGAATATTGTTCAGTAATTGGTTTAAAATTGCTGGGAATATCTATAACTTTAGCTTTATAATGCAATTTTATTGGTTCATTATTATGAATTGATTCTAGAATGTGAAAAGCTCTAATGTTACGATGAACTAAATCCTTTTTGTCAGTAGAAAGATTATTTTCAACCAACCGATATGTTACACATATGAAATGTATAAGCTTTTTTTCTGTAGCTTGATTGAAATTGAATGTGGGTTCAGTTTTAGCAAATTCTAATACACGTTTGAAATAGGCTTTGTTACTTCTAATATACCCATTCGTATAATTATGATTCAATATAGTTTCTATTGCTTTTAAAACTAATTTTTCTAAATAGCTGTATTCCATAAAATACCTCCAAAATTTGATTTGTTAATATTTTATCATGATTTCTATGTAAAGCTTTTTTAATTAACTGGCTATACGTTGTAAGGAATTAGATGAAAAACTTTCCATAGATGAAAACTTTCCATAGGACATTCTATGTAAAGCTTTACATAGAATGTCATCTGCAAATCGAGTAAACCTTATTTGCTTAGATTCAAGCTTTTTATCAAATGGTGTTAGGTATATATTTGCAAGTATTGGCGATAATGGCCCACCTTGCATTGTACCTTCCTTTGACTTGATTACTTTATTGTTTTCCATGATGCCGGATTTTAAATAATCGAATATCAGTCTTCTGATATCTTTATCCGTTAAAGTTTTGTCAATCATACCGATAAGTTTGTCATGGTTTATTGTGTCAAAATATTTCGATAGGTCTATGTCTACCACATATTTATAGCCATCGGCTATATAT
>RZYO01000133.1 GCA_009930325.1 Spirochaetia bacterium
TTAGACTAAAAGTAAACCCCTTTGTCCATTTTTTATTAAAAAAACGAACATTTAAGAGGTTTTTATCTTACCATGTAAAACTCTGGGGGGAATTTGGGTCATTAAATATACCTTGTAGAGGAATATTGGATAGTGGTACCAAAATTATTAAGGTTGTTGGTCCAATTTTGGAAGAAGAGGCAAGAGAGCCTCATCTGAATTTTTGGAAAATATAAAAGTATTTTAAAAAGGAGAGTATTATGGCTCTGTGGATAATTCTTGCGATTATTGTATTATTAGTTGTTGTCTATATTTCAATTTACAATAATATCATTAAAATGAAAAATAGGGTTGAATCATCATTTGCTCAAATTGATGCTCATTTAAAACAAAGATATGATTTGATTCCAAATCTAGTAGAAATAGTTAAAGGTTATGCTAAACATGAAAAAGAAACCTTAACTGCAGTAATTGAAGCAAGAAATACAGCTTTGAATGCAAGTACTATTGAGGAAAAGGATAGTGCTAATAAATCATTAGCAGGTGCATTAAAGAGTGTCTTTGCATTAGCTGAAGCTTACCCTGATTTAAAAGCAAATGAAGGGTTTGTAAAATTACAAACTCAATTAACTCAAATTGAAGAACAAATATTACAAGCTAGAAAATATTACAATGCTGTTATTAGAGAATTTAACAATATGGTAGAAGTTTTCCCTTCTTCTATTGTTGCAAATATGATGCATCAATCTAAACGCCAATATTTAGAAGTAGATGAAGTTGAAAGAAAAAGAGTAGATATAAAGTTCTAATGGAGAGTTTATGAAATTAAATAAAAAGATTTTTTTAATTCTTCTATTATCTATTTTTTCAATTGTTTCTTTGTTTGCAAACTATAGAATATCTGATTATAAGATAAAAGTTGAAGTTAGTGAAGATTATGTCTTAAAAGTAAAAGAAGATTATGTTTTTAATTATGATACCCCAAGGCATGGGTTTTACAGGGTAATTCCATATCAGAATTATGAAAACCATAATATTAAGATTAAAAATATTAGAGTTAATGGTGGTTCTTATCAAACAGAAAAATCAGCAGGTTTATTGACAATTAGAGTTGGAGATCCAGATATTACTGTTACAGGTGAAGTCCCTTATTCTATTTCTTATACCTTTGATATTGGTGCGGATACTTACCCAGATTTTGATGAATTTTATTTTAATTTAGTGGGCTCTTTGTGGGAATGTCCAATAGATAAAGCTTCGTTTGAAATAACTTTCCCAAAACCAATTAACAGGGATATGGTTTGGTTAACTAGAGGTAAATCAGGTAGTACAAATGTAGATAATTCTTTTCTTAATTTTTCTAGTGATAATAAAGTAATTTCAGGAACTATTAGTAATTTAAATGAAAGAGAAGGAGTTACAATTAGAGCTGAACTAGAAGACGGATATTTCCTTGGAGCTCGAGACTATAGAGCTAGAACAAAAGTAATGCTCGTTTTTTTTATATTAATTAATTTGGTATTAATTGTATTGTCTTATCTTATTTTTAATAAATATGGAAGAGATGATAAAATAATTGAAAAATCAAGATTTGATGCTCCAGAAGGTTTTACTCCATTATCTTTAGATTATTTTATGCATAACTATTTCACTTCTTCTGCTTATTCTGCAAGTTTTATTTATTGGGCACAGCAAGGATATATTAGTATAAAACAAAATGAAGATGAAAGTGTCAGGTTAATAAGAAATGTTGATTTTGTAAAAGTAAAGAAAGAAAAAAATAATAACTTAGATTATAGATTATTTAATGCTATATTTAGAGGTTCTGAGATTGGAGAAGAGATAGATTTAGAAAAATTAGATAGCGAAGATATTGGTAGCTCTTTGGCAAAATTAACAAAGGCCGGAGAAAGACAATTTGATTCAAGATTATTGCATGACAGTAAGTCATCTAAAATGAGAATCTTTATTTTCTTATTTGCTATGTTATCTGCTGCAACAGGAGTATTATTTACTTTTGTATCTACAGATACATTTATGCCATTAGGATTAGTTGGCTCCTTTTTCTTTATTGTTTTATCGTTGATACTTTTATCTCCGCTTAACTCAAAATGGGCTTTATTTAAATTACCTAGGAAAATAATTACAATTTTAGCTGTCTTATTATTAACACTTGTATTTGCTTTTGTTAATTTTATAAATTTATATCTTACGTATTTAGTAGATGACCAAATTAATTTAATTGTATCAGTATTTAGTGCTTTAAGTATGCTTATAATTGTAGTTCTTTTTTCATTGACTGAGAAAAGAAGTCAATTTGCACAAAATGCACTTGAAGAATTGCTTGGCTATACTTCTTTCTTAAAACTTGTTGAAGTTGATCAAATTGAGAAAATGATTGAAGAAAATCCTGAATTCTATTTTAAACATTTAGGGTTCGCTCAAGTTCTTAATTTAACCAAAGTTTGGGAAAAGAAATTTGCTAAGATAAATATTGTTCAACCATCTTGGTACATTTGTCCAACTTATGGATTATATACATATTCTAGGATTAATAATGTTTCTTCTAGTTTAAGTAAGTCTTTAGATGTTCCTTTAGCAGAGTATGCAAAAGCCCATGCTAGTAGTAGTGGCTCTTCTTCTTCGGGTTTCTCTGGTTCAGTTGGAGGCGGAGCCGGTGGTGGTGGTGGTGGTGCCTGGTAACCACAAAAAAAAGGATTGTCTTTTATTAAATGTTTATTATTCAATAAAAGCAATCCTTTTTTATATTATTTTAATTTTCTTAAATCATTAATATGTTTACCAGGAGATACTTTTGTAGGACAAACTTTACTGCAAGCAAAATGTTTTTCACAAGCTGTAACTCCTTCTTTACTAAAAGCTTGTTTTTTTAAATCTTCAATTATTTTAGGATTTTTTTGTTTTTCTAATTCTCTATGAATAGAAGATAGTACAGAGGGCCCTAAAAAGTCTTTATCCACAGGACAAGCACTAACACAACTACCACATTCAATGCAATTTTCAAATCTATTCCACTCTATTATTCCATTGGGTTTTATTGAATCTGTTGAAAATTCACTTTCTCTTAGATATGAAGATTGAGGCATTTTATTAATCATTTGTGAAATATCCACTACTAAATCAGAAATAACTTTAAATGATTTCAATGGCTCTATTTTGATTATATTGTCGTTAAATTCATATAAGAATGTCATACAAGCTAATCTTTCAACATTATTTATTATGCAGGCACAAGTACCGCAAGAGCCATGATGGCAAGAATGTCTATATTTTATTGAAGGGTCTATATTAAATCGAATATGGTCTAATGCATCAATAACAGTAAGGGTAGAATCTAGTTCTACTTTGAAATTTAGATACTTTCTATCTCTCTTTATTGAAATTGTATATATTTGTTTACTTTCTTCCATGATAACCCCCTTTGTAAAATAATTTATAATTAGGAAGGATTATTGAGTCCGTTTTACATTTTTCATTTATATTGAATTTTTCACATATTAAGTTAGAAACAATTTCTGCCATTGCTCTTAAAGTGGTAGCTTTTCCTCCAACAATACTAATCATATTATTAATATTATCTTTTTTTGAATGGTCAATTGCAGCAAAATCTCTACTTAATTCTCTTACATCTTTATCATTTTTATAAGAACCAAATAATGGCCTAGATGCAGCCCAAGCAGTATGGAATTCTAGTTTATTAAAGTTTGGGAACATTTTTGAAGCAGATTCTTTTAAAAAAGTAATATCTTCTTTTGGAACTAAATTAATATCTGGATTATCTGAAATCCATTGTGTTGAGCCAATTATTGAAAGTTTTCTTTGAGGAACTACAATATCTCCATCTCCAGCTTTATGTAATCTACTAATTACCATATTACTGATTCTACCTTTTACAGCTAGCATTGTACCAGGAGAAGGAGTTACATCTAATTTTATATTTGCCATACTAGCAATCTTTCCAGCCCAAGCACCAGTAGCATTTATATAATAATCTGCTTTAATTCTATCTTCTTTATTTGAAATATAATCTTTAACTATTATTGAATCTATATAATTGGATTTTGTATTTATAGCTATGACTTCTGAATAAATTCTTATTGTTGCGTTATTTGTTTTCATAGCTCCTGCAGCAAAACTAATTGCAAGTCTCCAGGGGTCTATTGTTCCATCTGGGACAAGAACTGCTGATTTTATTTTTGGATTAACTTCTTTTTCATATTCAAGAGCAAGAGATATTGGAATTTGCTTTGCTGGTATATCAGCTTCATGGCATGCTTCGATAAATTGATTATTATATTGCATGTCTTCATCATTTAAGGAAATAAACATTCCCATATTATATTCTATAGATTGAGGAGCAATTTTTCTTAGGATAGAACTTTCATGCATACATTCTCTTGCAATGTTTCTATCACCCATTGCATATCGTGCTCCGCAGTGTAGCTGGCCATGATGACGTCCTGTTGTTCCACTTGTTAACTCGCCTCTTTCAATTAGAGTAACTTTAAAACCTCTTAAACATAAATCATACATAGTAGCAATAGCTGTACCACCACCACCTATAATTACAATGTGGATAGAATTTTGAGCCATTAAATAGTCTCCTTTCTTAAATAAATTAAGAATATTATAACACTAAATAATGGCTCATGAAATTTATTTATAATTAAATATTTATTTTAAGCTTGATTTCACACTATTAAATTCGTCAATTATTTCTTGATTATCTTGTGGTGAAATAATATTAAATATAATAATTACTAAGAAGTTTGCAATGAAACCTGGGACTATTTCATACATAATGCTTCCTAAGCCTATTTCTTTCCAAAGAACACACACAATAGCTCCTGTTATCATTCCTAAAAGAGCTGATTTCCAACTTGTCTTTTTTGAGAAAAGAGCCATTAATACTACAGGTCCAAATGCTGCACCAAAGCCACCCCAAGCATATGAAACAAGGGATAGAATACTACTTTTTGGATTCAAGGCTAGAACCATAGCTATAACCGAAATTATTATAACGCAAAATCTACCAATCCAAATTAATTCTTTTTCTTTAGCTTCATGATTAATAATTTTCTTATAAAAGTCTTCAGTAAGAGCTGATGATGAAACTAATAATTGAGAATCAATTGTAGACATGATTGCTGATAAGATTGCTGCTAGAAGAATACCTCCAACCCAGGGATTAAATAGGTCTCCTATCATGTATATAAATACTTTTTCTGCATCTCCACCAGGAGCTTCTTTATATAATCCAATACCAATTAAACCAACTAAAATTGCTCCAAATAAGGAAATTATAACCCAAATTGAAGCAATAATTGTAGATCTTGATAATTCTTTAACGTTTTTTATACTCATAAAACGAGCTAAAATATGAGGTTGTCCAAAGTAACCTAAGCCCCAAGCCATTGTTGAAATGATTGCAACAATCCCCATAATTCCACTGTTATTTTCAAATAATGACATTGAAATATTTTTAGCATTGGCTGCTGTTACTATATTTGAGAATCCACCTTTTGTAATTAATGCAAAAACTGGAACTACAATTATAGAGAAAAACATTAAAGCACCTTGAAATAGGTCTGTCCAACAAACAGCAAGGAAGCCTCCTAAGAAAGTATATAAAACAATTACAATACAACCACCAATTACCGCAACAGCGTATGGTATATTAAACATTGATTCAAATAATTTTCCAGCCCCAGCCATTCCTGATGATGCATAGATAGTAAAGAATATTAATGTAATAATTGCTGAAATGATTCTTAATAATCCCGTTGGATCTCTAAATCTGTTTTCAAAAAAACTTGAAAGAGTTAATGCAGATGTTCTTTCGGTATATACTCTAAGTCTTGGAGCAACTAGAATCCAGTTTAAAACTGTTCCAATTAATAATCCGATTGCTATCCAACTTTGTCCAATACCGTATAAGAAAACTGCACCAGGAAGGCCCATCAATAACCATCCAGACATGTCGCTAGCTTGCGCTGAAAGTGCTGTAACCCAAACTCCCATTGATCTACCACCTAGTAGATAATCCTCAATATTATTAGTTTTTTTATAGAAAAAAAAGCCTATTGCTAATAGAAAAACTAAATAAATTATAAATGTGATTATTGTTGCTATAGTTGCCATAACCCCTCCTGATTAAGGGTATAATACATAAAAGTGTATATTTATGCAACTATTATACAAATTTTATACAAATGCCAATTATTTATGGTATAAATTTATATCCTAGGCCCCTTATTGTTCTAATATGATTAGGTTTTTGAGCTTCTTCTAAATGAATTCTAAGTTTTGAAATATGAACATCTATAGTTCGTGTATAAATATTAGAATCATATCCCCATACTTCATCTAATATTTTATTTCTATCAAGTATTTGATTAGGATGCTTTACAAAATATTCAAGTAGTCTAAATTCTTGAACATTTAATTCAATTAGACTCCCTTCTTTTTCTACAGTTCCAGAATTAGTATTTAAAACAAACTTTCCAAAATGATAAATTCCTTTTTCTGTTTTTTTGTTATTCTTTTCTATATTATTTCTTCTCAAACAAGATTCTATTCTTGCTATTAAAACACCCATATCAAAGGGTTTCATTATATAATCGTCAGCACCTTGTTGAAGGCCTAATATAACATCTATATTAGTATTTCTAGCTGTTAACATTATAATTGGAGTATTAATATTTTTATTTCTTAGATGCTTGCATATTGTAAAGCCATCTCGTTTTGGAAGCATTATATCTAGTAGAATTAAATCATATTGATTATTAATAGCTTCTTCTTCTCCACTAATTCCATCTGATTCTATTTTTACTTCATACCCTTCAGCGATGAGTCGATCTTCTAGAGTAATTTGAACGCCTAATTCATCTTCAATTAGTAATATTTTCTTCATATTTTTTCTATCCTACAAGGAATAATTAATTCAAAATGACAACCAGGTTTAATTTTCCCATTTAGTCTTTTATAAGGTGATTGTAATTTTATTTTTCCACCTAAAATAGAAACATTTCTTTTTACAATAAATAAACCTAATCCAGTTCCTCTTTCTTGATATTCTTTGGATTTTTCCCCTCTATAATAAGAGTTATAAATATACTTTTGTTCTTTAATTGATATACCTATACCATCATCTTCAATTGTACAAAATAATTCTTTTTTTTGTTTAGAGAATTGAGCAAATATTCTAATTTCTCCTTTATATTCATTATAGGCATGAAAGATACTATTACTAATTAAATTTGATATTACTAATTCCAAAAGATCTTTATCGAGATACACAATATTTTCTAAATTTTTGAATATCCAATTTATAGTAATATCTTTTTCTTTACTTAGTGCAATATTTTGAATTTTTAATGTTTCAAAAAACTCTTTTAAATTGACCTTATTTTCATTTTTTTTATAGAATTTGTTTCCTTCAATTTTAGAATAAGCTAATAAGTTTTCAATCATAGAATTTAATCTTATAGCTTGTTGTTTAATTAATTGTCCATATGAAGGAATTTTTTCTTTTTTTACAAGATTCTCACATAGATTATCTGATGCTGACCTTATTACTGTTAATGGAGTTCTTAGTTCATGAGTAATTGATGCTGTAAATTCTCTTTCTTTATCTCTTTGATTTTTAATTCTGAGCATTTGATATATTGATAAAATACAAATGACGCCAATAAGAAGTAATAAAAAAAGACCTCCGATGAAAATATAGCTTAATGTTTTTTCAGTATAATTTACAAAATTACTATTTGAATTAACTTTTAATGTTAGATAAGCATAAATTTCATTAGGTTCAAAATAAGACATAATTGTGTTATTGCTAACTCCTAATGTCAAAAGCTTGATTAAGTGCTTTGCTCATTATTACAAATAAAGATTAGTTGTTTTGTCTCTTTATTTATGAACTATTC